>JBKJKL010000194.1:0-9435 GCA_046597485.1 Chthoniobacterales bacterium | reverse complement strand
TCGAAACGTGGCGGAGCGAAACTCTCCGGCGCGGCGACCACATCTTTCGAGTCGCGGGCCTGGACTTCCCCAGCGCGGACCTGCGCCACGGAAAGGGTGGCGACGCAAAGCAGAAGTGAGAGCAACGAGCGCGAGAGGTTCATCGAAGGCCCGAAGATATTTCGAGTTCCTATAATTGCAATGGAACTGCGCGGGGCCATGCTGCGGCTATGAAAAAACTTTCCGCTCTTAGTTTCCTCGCGATCTGTCTGACCGGTCCGGCACTGCTGGCCGCGGAAAATTCCGGCGACAGCGCCAGGTTGGGCGAGACGGTCTGGCAGGCGAGCGGCGGCGAGAATTGGAGCAACGTCAAAACGATCGACTTCACTTTCCAGGTCGAGAAAGGCGGCAAGACGGTCGCGTCGGCGGAGCATCATTGGGACGTCGCGGCGCAGACCGACCAGGTGAAATGGAAAGGCAAGGACGTGACCGTGAACCTGGCCGATCCGGCGGCGGACGAAGATGCGAAAGCGGCTTACGCGCGCTGGGTGAACGATTCCTACTGGCTGCTCGCGCCGCTCAAGCTAAAGGACCGCGGGGTGAACCTGACGGACGAGGGAAAAAAGGAAATGGACGGCGCGGAACGCGAGGTGTTGGGGCTGAGTTTCGGAACAGTCGGTCTTACGCCTAACGATCAATACAAGCTCTACATCGATCCGGCGACGAAGCTGGTGATGGCGTGGGATTACATGGAGAAGCCGGGCGAAAAGATGCACAGCACGTGGGAAAATTACCAGGAGGGCGGCGGCCTGAAATTGGCGACCGATCACAAGGCCGATGGCGGGATCCGTATCCGGATTTTAAATCTCAAGGTGACGAGCGCGAAGTAGCGCCTCTTCGTTCGGGAAGGGCTCCAAAAAAAGCTTTGTCATCCTGAGCCGGGTCAGCGCGGCGAAGGATCTCCCAAGCTGCGCTCGACGGATCTTTGGGTCGAAACGATCGAGCTACGACTGCGAGGTCCCTCGCTCCGCTCGGGATGACAAGCAGGTTTGCCGGACGATAAATTTTTTCGCGCGCGCCCTAGCCGCCGTGTTCCATCCACCTCTGCAAATCCTCCGGGAGCGGGCTTTGGCAGTCGAGTTCGCCCTCGAGGCAAATCCGCGCGGAATGCAGCGCGTGCCGCGGTAAAAGAAGCTCCCGCTCGAGTTCCTCCGTCCAACCTGTCTCGATAAAGCGGAGATAAAGTTTCTCGTTAGGGCCATAGATTTTATCGCCGACGATCGCGTGTCCGAGATGGGCAAGATGGACGCGGATCTGGTGCGTCCGCCCGGTTCGAGGCACCGCCCGGACCACGGCGAAGCGCTCCTCTTTCCCCCTAACGAAACGTTTTTCCACCCGAAACTCCGTCACCGCCGTCGCCCCCAGCGGATGGATCGCCTGCTTCAACCAAATCACGGAAGGTCCGTGCGCGCCCTGCCGCGCGAGCGGGGCATCGACCGTCGTCGTTTCCCAGGCCGGCCAACCGTGCACGAGCGCGAGATATTCCTTCTCGATCAGGTGCCGTTCCATGGCGAGGCCGTAGCGACGCGCGCTCGCGGGATTTTTCGCGATCAGAACCAATCCGCTCGTTTCGCGGTCGAGCCGATTGACGATCGAGACCTGGCCGCCGTTGACCAGCTCGAAGGCGAGCAATTCGCGCAGCGCGGCCCAAAGCGTCGGGGTGCCGTCGGGCTTGCTCGGGTGGATGAGCAGGAAAGGCGGCTTGTCGGCCAGTAAATAATCCGCCGTCTCGGCCACGACGCGGAATTTCGGCGCAGTCCTTGCGCGGGCCGCGACGGTGGGTGAATGAGCGGACGCTGGCATGATTTCTCTGCAGAACGTTAATCGCTATTACGCCGCCGGCGAACGTTCCGTGCACGCGCTGGAGGACGTTTCGCTCCAGATCGCGCGCCATGAATTCGTCGCGATCGTCGGCCCGAGCGGTTGTGGAAAAAGCACGCTGCTTCATTTGATCGCCGGGCTCGATCGCCCGACGGCGGGCGAAATCGTGGTCGACGGCCTCGGCCTAACGACGGCGGACGATGCCGCACTGACCAATTTTCGCCGCCGCCAGCTCGGGCTCGTCTTTCAGTTTTTCAATCTCCTGCCGACGATGAACGTGCGCGAGAACGTCAGCCTGCCGCTGCTTTTACAAGGCGTGCCGGTGGGCGAGTCGATGGCGCGGGCCGATGAGCTCCTGGCTCTCGTTGGCCTAACGAATCGGTCGGCGCACTTTGTCCACCAGTTGAGCGGGGGCGAGCAACAGCGCACCGCGATAGCGCGCGCCCTCGTCCACCGGCCCTCGCTGCTGATCGCGGATGAACCAACCGGCAACCTCGACACCGCCTCGGCCGAGCGCGTGCTGAAGTTGTTGCGTCAAATCGCGGACGAGCAAATGGCGACACTGATTCTGGTTACGCACAGCGTCGAGGTGGCGGCGGCGGCTTCGCGTCTGATCGAGATGCGCGACGGCAAAATCGTGAGCGACTCCGGAGCGCACTCCGGGTAGCGCGCACGTCCCCGTGTGCGCTACCCGGAAGTTTTGGCGGCCAAGCCGCGGAGCTTGGAAATGCGCATCCGCGCGCCGCGCCGGGGCGAACGCTATGTTACTTGTCGCCATGCCCATCTATCAACTCGAACGCAAACAGATCGTCCCGCTGGGCCTGGAGGAATGCTGGCGCTTCTTTTCCGATCCGCGCAATCTCAAGAAGATCACTCCGCCCGAGATGAATTTCGTGATCAAGCGCGCCCTCCCGCCCGAGGTTTACCCGGGCCTGATGATCGAATACACCGTCTCGCCATTGTTAGGCATCCCGCTCACCTGGCTGACCGAGATCGTCCAGGTGGACGCGCCGCATCGTTTTGTCGATGAGCAACGGGTCGGACCTTACCGCATCTGGCATCACGAACATTTCTTCCGCGCGCTCCCCGATGGGACGACCGAGGTGCACGACCTCGTGACCTACGTGCCGCCGCTCGGTCCGTTAGGCGTCCTCCTCAATACCTTCCTGATTCGCCCGCAACTGGAGCGGATTTTCGATTACCGGCGCGAGCACCTGCCGCTCGGTCCCGGCAAAGGCCCGGCTTGACCCCGCCCGCAAAACCGCTTTACCTAACGTCTCACCAACGCCGGAAAGGAAGCGCCTTTGGAACTTAAAGACATCAAAGCCATCATCGATCTGATGAAGAAAAACGACCTCTCCGTCTTCGAGATGGAGAAGGACGGTTTCCGTCTCAAGCTGCAGAAGGGAGCGGGCGAACAGACTGTTTTTGCCACCTCCGCCCCTCCGCAATTTGCTGCCAGCCTGGCCCCGGCTCCCGGAGCGAGCGTGCCCGGCGGGGGAGCACCCGCGGCCATGGGCGAGCCGGCCGAGCCGGCCGGCAAAGAGGTCATTTCCCCGATGGTTGGGACCTTTTATCGGGCCGCTTCGCCGGAGTCGCCGCCCTTCGCCGACGTCGGGCAGGAGGTTAATCCCGACACCGTCGTCTGCATCATCGAAGCGATGAAAGTGATGAACGAGATCAAGGCGGAGATGAGCGGGACGATCGCCGAGATCGTGGCGGAAAATGGCAAGCCCGTGCAGTTCGGCCAGGTCCTTTTCCGCGTGAAATAAGGCGGCCGTTTCGCTTGCCGATAGTTGCCCGCGAAAGAGAGGCTCCCGCCACCCATGTTTGAAAAAGTCCTCATCGCCAATCGCGGTGAAATCGCCCTGCGCGTCATTCGCGCCTGCAAGGAACTCGGCATCCGGACCCTCGCGGTTTACTCGGAGGCGGACGTCGATTCCCTCCACGTGCAGATGGCGGACGAGGCGATCTGCATTGGCGCGCCGCCTAGCTCGGAGAGCTACCTGCGCATCGATCGGATCATGAGCGCGGCAGAAGTGGGCGACGTGGATGCGATCCATCCCGGCTACGGTTTTCTGGCCGAGAACGCGCACTTCGCCGAAGTCTGCGCGAGTTGCAAAATCAAATTCATCGGTCCCTCGCCGAGCGCGATGTACGCGATGGGCGACAAGAATTCTGCTCGCGCCAATGCGCGCAAAGCCGGCGTCTCCGTCACGCCGGGGAGCGATGGCATCGTCGAAAGCGAAGACGAGGCGATCAAGGTCGCGCGCAAGATCGGCTACCCAGTCATGATCAAGGCGGTCGCCGGTGGCGGCGGTCGCGGGATGCGCGCGGCGCACAACGAAGCCTCGCTCGTCCCGATGTTTTTCGCGGCCAAGACGGAGGCGGAAAAAGCTTTCGGGAACGGCGACCTCTACATTGAGAAGCTGATCTTGAACCCGCATCACGTGGAGTTCCAGATCATCGCGGACAGCCACGGGCGCGTCATCCAACTCGGCGAGCGCGACTGTTCCATCCAGCGCCGCAATCAAAAGGTGATCGAAGAATCGCCTTCTCCCCTGCTCACGCCCGCTCTGCGCAAAAAGATGGGAAAAGCGTCCGTCAAGCTGGCCGAGTCGGTCGGCTACGTGAATGCGGGTACGATGGAGTTCCTGGTCGACAACACCGGCAATTACTACTTCATCGAGATGAACACTCGCATCCAGGTCGAGCACACCATTACCGAGGAAGTTTACGGTTGTGACCTGGTGAAGGAGCAGATCCGGATCGCGTCCGGCGAGCATCTTTCGCCGCACGTCGCCAATGCCACGCCGCGCTCGCACGCCATCCAGTGCCGGATTAACGCAGAAGATCCCGAGAAGAATTTCCAGCCGTCGCCCGGCCGCATTTCTTTCTACTACGCGCCCGGCGGTCGCGGGGTGCGCGTCGATTCGCATGCCTACACCGGCTATGTCGTCCCGCCCTATTACGACTCGATGATCGCGAAGCTGATCACCGTCGGCGCGACGCGCACCAGTTGTATCGACCGCATGCGCCGCGCGCTCGACGAGTATTACATCAGCGGGATCAAGACGACTGTCCCCTTCCACAGCGCGATCATGCGCAATGCCGATTTCCGGGCCGGAAATTATGACACCGGGTTTGTCGAGCGCTGGATGAATTCGGAAAACTTCCAACTGCCGCCGCACGCCACGCGGCTGCACGAGTGATCGAGCGACTACGGAGCGCGACGCTCTACGGCATCGTTGACCTCGGCTACGTCAGCGCGCAAGACGCTGCGCGCTTCGCGCGTGAGATGCTGCGCGGCGGAGTGGATGTCATCCAGCTTCGTGCGAAAAAGGCCAGCCCGATGGAGATCGCTGCGCTCGGTCGCGAGCTCCTCGCCATCACGCGCGAAGCTGGCGTTCCTTTGGTGGTAAACGACCATGCGGCGGTTGCGCGCGAGATCGGCGCGGACGGCGTGCACGTGGGGCAGGACGATGAGTCTGTCGCTGTGGCGCGGACCGTCGTGGGCAATAGCTGCTTTGTCGGCAAATCAACCCACAGCCTGGCGCAGGCTGAGGCGGCCGCCGCGGAAGGCGCGGACTACATTGGCTTCGGTCCCCTCTTTGCCACGCCAACCAAGCCGGACTACGCGCCAATCGGTATCGACGAAATCCGCCGCGTGCATGACGTCGTAAGCGCTCCAATTTTTTGCATCGGTGGCGTCAAACTAGAAAACCTCGCGCAGGTCTGCGCAGCTGGTGCCCATCGCGTTGTCATTGTCTCCGGGTTGCTCCAGGCGCCCGATGTCGCTAAGTATGCGCGCGCCTGCAAAGCGCTCCTCCATCCCGAATAAATCATGTCTGTTCTCATCGTTGGTTCCATCGCGCTCGATACCGTCAAGACTCCGGTCGAAGAACACGCTGATCAGCTCGGCGGCTCTGCTTCATACGCCGCGCTCGGCGCGAGTTTCTTTTCGCCGGTCAAACTCGTCGGCGTCGTCGGCAATGACTTCCCGGAGAGCGAATTCGATTTCTGGAAGTCGCGCGAGATCGACACGGAAGGGGTTCAGCGAGCGGACGGAAAGACTTTCCGCTGGTCCGGCGAATATGCCTGGGACATGAACACGCGCGAGACCCGCTCCGTGGACCTGAACGTCTTCGAGCATTTCCTCCCCGATCTGCCGAAGTCCTATCGCGATAGCGACTTCGTTCTCCTGGCGAACATCGCGCCTGCTCTTCAGTCGCATGTCCTCGACCAGATGGAGAAGCCGCGCTTCGTCATCGCTGACACGATGGACCTCTGGATCAACATCGCGCGCGCCGACCTCGATGCTCTCCTGCCCCGCGTCGACATGCTGATCCTGAATGACAGCGAAGCGCGCGAGATGACGAAGGAAACCAGCCTGATTAAGGCGGGCCGCAAAATCCTGCAAGCCGGTCCGAAGTATGTCGCGGTCAAGAAGGGCGAGCACGGTGCGCTGCTCTTCGGCGAGGACGATTTCTTCAGCTGCGGCGCTTACCCGCTCGAGGACATCCATGACCCAACGGGTGCGGGCGATACCTTCGCCGGAGGCGTGGCCGGTTACCTGGCGGCGCATGGCGAGTTGAGCTTCAACGCCTTCCGGCGCGCGCTCATCTACGGCAGCGTCCTGGCCAGCTTTAACGTGGAGGCGTTCAGCATGGACCGCCTGCGCACACTGGAAAAGAGCGAGATCGAAGAACGCTACGCGGTCTTCCGCGCGATGACGCAGTTCGGCGTCCACAACACGGCGGCCTGAGGGCTGCCGCGTCCGCTCTCAGCCGACGACAGAGCGCTACCGCTCGTCGATCGGGACGACTTTCTTTCCGACTGGCTCGCCGACGTACTCGCTCAGCGGACGGAAGAGGCGGTTGTCCTCGAGTTGCTCAAGGATATGCGCGCACCAACCGGAACAACGTGCAATGGCGAAGACCGGCGTGAAGAGATCGGTCGGGATGCCTAACGAGTAGTAAACGGTCGCAGAATAGAAATCGACGTTGGCGTTCAGGTCCTTCTTTTCCTTCATGAGCGCAGCGATGTGCTCGGACATCTTGATCCACTTCGGATCGCCCAGCTTCTCGCTCAGCTTGATCGCCATCGTCCGCAGGTGCGGCGCGCGCGGGTCGAGCGTTTTGTAAACGCGGTGGCCGATGCCCATGATTTTCTGCTTCTGAGCCAGCTTCTCTTCGATGTACGACTCGACGCGATCGTCCGAGCCGATCTCCTCGAGCATTTGGATCACACCTTCGTTCGCACCGCCATGAAGCGGACCCTTCAAGGTCCCGATTGCAGCGGTGATCGCGGAGTAAATATCGGTCAGCGTCGAGATGGTCACGCGCGCGCTGAAGGTGGAAGCGTTCGTGCCGTGGTCGGCATGCAGGACGAAAGCGACGTCGAGGGTTTCCGCCGCTTCCTTGGTCGGCTCTTCTCCGCTCATCAGGTAGAGGAAATGGGCCGCCTCGCTCAGGTCGCCCCGCACCGGCGGCAATTCCTCGCCCTGCCGGGCGCGATGAAAGTAAGCCGCGATCACGCCGATCTTCGCCGTGATGCTGCGGGCGCGCGGCTTGTTCGCTTCCGGCGAGAGATCCTTGATCGCGTCCGGATCGTAAAGACCGAGCATCGAGATGGCCGTGCGGATCACGTCCATCGGGTTCGAGTCTTTCGGGGCCGCTTGGAGGAATGCGATCACGCCCTCCGGCAGTTGCCGCATCCCGCGCAGGGTGTCATTGCACTCTTGCAGTTCTGCCCTGTTCGGTAGCCGCCGATTCCAAAGCAGGAAGACGACTTCTTCGTAGCTCACTTTGCCGGCGAGTTCGTTGATGTCGTAGCCGCAATAGATCAGTTGGCCCTTGTCGCCAATGACGTCGCTGAGTCGCGTTTCGTTCGCGACAATTCCTTCCAAACCCCGCGTCGTAAGCGGCATTAGCTGCGTCCTTTCATCTGCTTAATCAAAGTGTCTGCCATCATGGCCGGCGTCTCCGCCACCGCGATGCCCGCGGCTTTGAGGGCCGCGATTTTTCCTTCCGCGGTGCCTTTACCGCCAGAGACGATTGCACCTGCATGTCCCATCCGGCGCCCGGGCGGCGCCGTCGCGCCCGCGATGAAAGCCGCGACCGGTTTCCGGCAATTTGCCTGGATCCATTCCGCGGCTTCCTCTTCCGCTGAACCGCCGATTTCTCCGATCAGAATAATCGCCTCGGTCTCAGGGTCGTCGTTAAAAAGTTTCACGGCGTCGAGATGCGACATGCCGTTAATCGGGTCGCCGCCGATGCCGATGCAGGTCGACTGTCCGTAGCCACGCGAGGTGAGCTGCCAGACCGCTTCGTAGGTCAGCGTGCCGCTCCGCGAGATCACGCCCACCGTGCCCGGCTTGTGAATGTAGCCCGGCATGATGCCGATCTTTGCTTCGCCCGGCGTGATGATCCCGGGGCAGTTCGGGCCGATGAGGCGCGACTTCTTGCCGACCATCTGCGCCTTCACCCGCATCATGTCCATCACTGGGATGCCCTCGGTAATGCAGATGACCAGCTCCACGCCCGCGTCGACGGCCTCGAGGATGCCATCGGCCGCGCCCGCCGCGGGCACGAAAATGACCGACACGTTGCAGCCGGTTTCCTTCCGCGCTTCCGCGACGGTGTCGAAGACCGGGACGTTGCTCTCGAAAGTCTGGCCGCCTTTTCCAGGCGTCACGCCTGAGACCAAATTCGTGCCGTATTCCCTGCACTGCCGCGCATGGAATCCGCCGGCGCTGCCGGTGATCCCCTGCACGCAAAGGCGGGTATTTTTATCGACGAGGACTGACATTCGTTAGGCTGTTTTGCGTTTGTGCAGCATCACGCTGTTCCCGTCGGGATCGTCCACGATGGTGAAGCAGCAGACCGGCGTATCCATGATCTCCATCTTCACCGTCACGCCGGCCTTCTTTACCTTGGCGACCATCGCATCGAGATCGTCGCACTCGAAGGAAACCATCGTCCCACCCGCGCTGGGCTTCCACTGGTCGCCGTAATTGCCCATCCCAAAAGTGCAGTTGCCGACTTCGTATTCAATCCACGAGCCGCTGGTATCGCCCGAAGGCTTGAGACCGAGGACGTCTTCATAGAAGGCGCGCGCCCTCGGAATATCCGTCACCGGCACGCCGACGAAGGCGATCTCGTTAATCACTTGCCCTCCTTTGCGGCTTTGACAGCTTTCTGCGCGGCGTCGCCCAAATCATCGGCCGTGATCAAGGTGAGACCGCTCTCCTTCAGGAGGCGTTTGCCTTGATCGACGTTCGTCCCTTCGAGGCGAACGATCAGCGGCACATTCAGGTTCACCGTCTTGGCGGCGTTAATGATGCCCTGCGCGATCACGTCGCATTGCGCGATGCCGCCGAAGATGTTCACGAGGATGGCGTGGACGCGCTTGTCCGCGACGAGAATTTTGAACGCCTCCGTCACCTGCCACTCGGTCGCGCTGCCGCCGACGTCGAGAAAGTTGGCTGGGCTGCCGCCGTAGAATTTGATGATGTCCATCGTGGCCATGGCAAGGCCGGCGCCGTTCACGAGGCAGGCGATGTTGCCGTCGAGG
>JBKJKL010000182.1:0-9187 GCA_046597485.1 Chthoniobacterales bacterium | reverse complement strand
GCGCGTCCTCGCTCTGCGGAGTTCCGAGTTTGTGGAAGTAGAGCTTGTGAAAATAATTCGCCGCCTTCAGCTGGTCGTCCGTCGGTTCGTCGTAGCGGCTGTAGAAGAATCCAGTGCCCTCTTTGTTCCAGGCCGCGCCGGAAAACTTGATCCATTTTAGTTGATCACTGAGATCCTGGCCGCTTTCGATCTCGCGGACTTTCCACTCCTGCCAATCGGAACCAGCGGTCGCTAATCCGTAGGCCATGAGCTTGCCGTTTTCTGTCATCGCACTGCCGGAAAGGGCAGTCGTGCCGTCTTTTGCGAGCGTGTTCGGATCGAGCAAAACCTTCGGGTTGCCCGGCAGCTCCTCGGCGGTGTAGAGCACACTTTGGTTCTGCAGCCCCGTGTTCTTCGAGAAGAAGAAGCGGCCGCCTTCCCGAAAGGGCACGCCGTATTTTTCGTAGTTCCAGAGCGCGGTGAGCCGGTCTTTGATTTTCTTCCGCTCGGGAACGCTCTCGAGGAAGCTGGCCGTGACCTTGTTCTCGTCCTCGATCCACTGCCGGGTCTCCGTGGAGTCGGCGTTCTCCAGCGGCCGATATGGGTCGGCCACTTTTGTTCCGTGGTAATCATCCGTCTGGTCGCTTTTCGGCGCCTTCGGGTAAGTGAAGGGCTGATCTTTCGCCGAGGCGAAGGTGAGCCCGAGAAGGGAGAGAATAACGACGAAGAAGAACGGCATCCGGGTGCATAAACCTATCTTCCGTCCCGAGCAACGCGCGCGGCTTGCGCGGTAAGGCGTGCGCGCGAAATTGGGCGCTCTCGATGCTGACCATCTCGCAAGTCACGAAAGCTTTCGGCGGGCGCACCCTTTTCCAGGATGCCTCACTGCAGGTGAACCGCGGCGATCGCATCGGCCTTGTCGGGCCGAATGGCGCCGGCAAGTCGACGCTCTTCTCGCTCATCCTCGGTGATGCTTCGCCCGATGAAGGCCGCGTTGCGCTCGAGAAATCGGCCAGCATCGGCTTCCTCCCGCAGGAGAGCGCGCCGGTCGGCGACGAGACCGTCCTGCAACTCGCCTGCGGCAAAATCGACGAGCACAGCGACTGGGACACCGAGCCGCGGGCGAAGCGCATCCTGCACGGGCTCGCCTTTCGCGAATCCGATTTCGACCGCCGCGCTCGCACCCTGAGCGGCGGCTGGGTGATGCGCGCGCATCTCGCGCGGCTCCTCGTGCAGGAGCCGGAATTGCTCCTGCTCGATGAGCCGACCAACCACCTCGATCTCGAGTCGCTCGTCTGGTTCCAGGAATATCTGACGGGCTATCCGGGCGCGATTCTCATCATCTCGCACGATCGCGAGTTTCTAAACCAGCTCGTCGGTTCCATCGTCGAGATCGCGCGGCGACAGCTCCTCCGCTATCGCGGCAACTGGGATAGCTACGTCGCGCAGAAAGCGGCCCGCGAAGAGCAGCACGCCGCCGCTTACAAGAATCAGCAGAAGGAAATCGCTTCGCTCCAGGCCTTCGCCGATCGCTTCCGCGCGAAGGCGAGCAAAGCCTCGCAAGCGCAGAGCAAGCTGAAGCAAATCGACCGGATGGAGAAGATCGACGCGCCACTCGCGAACGAGAAGACGGTCCACTTCCGTTTTCCGCAGCCTCCGCGGAGCGGGCATCGCGTGATCAAGCTCGAGAACGTGCGCCACGCCTACGACTCGCTCGTCGTTTACGAGTCGCTCGACTTCGAGGCGGAACGTGGACAGCGCACCGTGCTGGTCGGCCCGAACGGCTCCGGCAAATCGACACTGCTCAAGCTCCTCGCCGGCGTCCTGCCCGTGCAAAGCGGCACGCGCGAGCCCGGCCACAACGTGAAGGTGGGCTACTTCTCGCAATACCGGAGCGACATGCTCAACCCGGCCATGACCGTGCTCGACACCGCGCGCGACATGCCGAACCCAGTCTCGGAACAGGTCGCGCGAACCGTGCTCGGATCATTCCTTTTTCGCGGTGATGATGTTTTCAAGACGACCGGCGTCCTGAGCGGCGGAGAGAAGACGCGGCTCGCTCTCGTGCGGTTGCTGCTCGATCCGCCGAACCTCCTCTTGATGGATGAGCCAACGACGCACCTCGACGTCGGCAGCATTGATGCGCTCGTCGGCGCGCTCGCGCAGTACGAAGGCACGCTCATCTTTATCAGCCACGACGTCTATTTCATCCGCGCCGTGGCGAAGAGCGTCCTGCACATCGGCGCCGGTCAGCTCACCCCCTACGCGGGCGATTACGATTACTACCTCGACAAGACGCGCGCGTCTTCCGCTCGCGCCGCCCTGACCAGCGGCGGCAAATTGCAGAACGCGCAGCCCACGAATAACGGCGCGACGAGCACGCCCGGTCCAGCGCTCGGGCTGCGAGAAATTAAGACGCAACGCCGCGCCGAAGCCGAGGAGCGCAAAGCGGAGGCGAAGGCGAAGCGCGAGTTGGAGCAACGCGTGCGCGAGATCGAGATGCACATCCTGTCGTTCGAGGGCCGGCAACGCGAATTGACCGCCGAGCTGGAGAAGCCCGAGACCTACGAGGCAGGCGGAAACGCGGTGCAATTGAACCGCGAGATGCTGGGCGTGACCGAAGAGATCTCGCGCGCGACGAAGGAGTGGGAAGCGCTCGCGGCGAAGGAAAATGCGCCGGCCGCCTGAATTTTTTGGTCGAGTCCGCGGGCTTGGCACCGCTGCTGCTTTAACGACACCTGCGAACTAGGACTCACCTACTAAAAACTACCGATCTCCTTAGCTTCCGCAGCGCGACCAGTAATGGTCGCGCTTTTTTTTTGATCTAGATGATCGCCTCCTGAGAGCCGGCAGGCCGCATCCGTCTCCTGAGAGGCAGGGAAGAAAAGTTTCAGCGCTTTACAAGTTTCGCGGCCGACCGGTATAGGAGCGGGCAGCATGCAAACCCGATCTCTATTTATGAACCATTCTTCTCGCCCTCTTCTGCTTGTTCTGGCTGCTGCCATCCTCGCGCCGTGTGGAGCGTTTGCTGGCGGCACCATTAGCAATGGCAGCGCGTCGCTTCAGTTCGTCGGTCTGCCGGCGTTTAGCAGCGGCTTCGGCGACGTGACTCTCAGCTTCAGCGGATCGCCCGCCATTCCCGACCAACAGTCCCGCCTGACCTGGTACTACCGCACTCCTGCGAGCAACATTAACAGCCTCTTCAGCAACGTGGACACGCCGAGCGAATCGTATTCCGGCAACAGCGCGACGATCGCCTACACCAACGCAGGCCCCGGGCCGACCGGCGGCTCCCGCTTTAATGCCACCTTTGTCTTCACGCTCACGAGCACCGCTCCGGGAATGGCGCAGGTGGATACGACGCTGACCTTTACTTCGCTCGCCAGCAACACCACCACGCAGACCTTCAATCTGTTCAACGTGATCGGCTTCGATCTCGGTGCGAACGGCGTCGCCGACACCTATCACATGACTGATCCGAATGCCGTCAGCGGCACCATCAGCGACACCGGCGCGTCCGGTTACTTTGTGAATTTTCGGGAGACCGGCGCGTCCCGCTATGAATTGAACGCTTCCGGGAGTGCCTTGAATAGCAAGCTGACCAGCGGCGCGCAGGACTTGGCGAGCGCGGCCGGCTCGACCGCTCCGGACGTTTCAAGTGCGATCGGCGCCGCCGGGTTCCAGTGGTCTGTCACCCTCGCGCCCGGTCAATCGACCACCATCCGGACAAGCTACGCGCTCAATCAGGCAATCGCGGTTCCTGAACCCTCCACTTGGACACTCGTCGCGCTGGGCTGCGCCGGCGCTCTCGCCTGCCGTTATCGTAGTCGCCGCCGGGCCACGCTCGCCTAACGAGTCTTATCACCGCCGCGCTGGCACCGGATCGCTGGTGGCCATCGGCGTCCAAGGTCCACAGCGGATCAGGCGGCGGGAGGTCAGCCAAACTCCGCGCGGAAATCCGTGGATCCGGACTGCCTCAACTGCATATGCGGAGCAAGTGGGCCGAAATCGACACCGGATGAATCGGGTCGTAATTGGCCTAACGAGTAATCGATACGGCGCGACCACCGCCCGCTCAAAAGCGCGGACGGAGACTTGTTCGGCCGGAGGCCGGGTCCAATCAAAAATCGCCGCGGCAGCCAAAGCCACCGCGGCGATCCATTTGAGCCAACCTCGGCGGCGCTTTACGGGTTCCCGCAATGCGGGCATTTCGCGCTGCCCTCGAGCCGCTTTTTCCCGCACGACGGGCAGGCCATGAGCGAGCCTTTCGGACGCATCAGGAGGTAAATAATGAAGCCCAGGATGCCGGTGAACGCAGTCACGATCGTGAGCAGCACGGCGTTATCCATCCCGCGGGCCTTGGCGTCTTTGTAGACGTAGATGATGAGGAAGATCCAGATCGCGAGGCCGACGAGCCCCATCACGCAGCCGCAGGTGCCGCCGATCAAGGCGCCGGCCGCACCGGCCGCGTCGTTGGTGGTTGTCGTCTCTGCCGCTTCCTGGGCGAGCAAAGTCGAGGCGGCGAAGAGAAGTGGTAATCCCACGAGAAGTCGTTTCATGCGCGGTGAGTAGGCTAGGTCCGTGCGCGGCTGTCAATGCTGTTGCAGCGCAAGGCCGCTGCCCGGTCGCTAATCGCCGTCGTGCTCGTCCGCCTCATCGCGGAACCAGGTCACCACCTGCATTTCCTCGCCGCCGTGCGCGGCTTCGGCATGCGAGCGGTAGCCGGTCATTTTCATCGAATCGTCGTCGCGGAGTTCGAGCAGGAGGGTCTTGCCGGCGAAAGCATTCACTTCGCCCCGCGCCGCGATCTGCAGCTCAAAGTGTGCGCCGTCCGTGCCGCGAGTCAGGTCGCGATATGGGACCGGATCGTCCTCCGCAAACTGCAGGGTGCGCGCGGTGATGACGAGCGTCTCGCCCCGGCCATTCGACCAATTGCCAAAATAGGCGCGCGGCTCAGCGGCACGGGAAAACGCAACGCAGGCAAGGAGGAGAGCCAGGGAAATCTTAAACGCGCGCATAGTGAGTGATCTGGCCATCGGAATCCTCGAGCTGCAAAGTTTGTGCCGTGACGGTTACGCGGAACGACAGCTGGTTGTCGTCGAGCTCCGCGGTCAGGCGATCGCCCGCGAGCGCGTAGCGGCCCTGGAAGCTTCCGCCGTTCGTGTTCGTTTCGATCAAAGCGCCATCGGCGCGGAACTCGATCACTTCGTTGTGATTCGGCTCCCGCCAACGGCCGAGAATGCTGGGCGGGAGGGGCGCGCGGGCCGGCGTCGCGGATGGGCGGGTGCGTCGCATCATCGGGGCAACAAACGATCGCGTGAGCGGCGGCACCGGGGGACGGCGCGGCGGACGCGGCGCAGGTGGCATGGAATCGAAGAAACTCATGATGGTGAGGAAGAAGAAGAAGCGGGCCGATTAGTACCGAGCACGCGCTCAATCGCGGCGCGGAGCTGCGGCCAATCAACCGGCTTCGTCAGATGCTCGGAGAATCCGGCGGCGGTACTGGCGGCGCGATCGTCTTCCATGCCGAATCCGCTTAGCGCAATCCCGCGCAGCCCGTGGCCCTGGCTAAGCTCGCGCATCAGTTCCATGCCGTTGCCGTCCGGTAGACCGACGTCGCTCACCACTAGGTCGAAACGTTGCCCGCCCACCAATTCTCGCGCGCGCGCCAGGGTGCCGGCGTGCTGCACAGAATAGCCCGCGTGCTCGAGGATGCGGCGCAGGACACGCGCAGTGTCCTCGTGATCTTCCACGAGCAGAATCTCCACGCGGCCGGCGGGGTGCACTTCCTGCGGGAGAACAAGCGAGCCGTCGAGCAACGAAGTCGCCATCGCCTGCAGGACGACGGTGAACTTCGCGCCGCGGTTCCGGCCTTCGCTCGCCGCGCTGATCGTGCCGCCATGCATGTCGACGACCCGTTTTGAAATGGCCAAGCCGAGGCCGAGACCGCCGAAGTGGTTTGTGACTTTGCGCCCGCCCTGCTCGAAGGCGTCGAAGATGCGCGGCATGATCGCCGGGTCGATTCCGATGCCGTTGTCCGTCACCTCCACGATGATCTGATGCTCGCCGTCGTTGCGCGTGTGGAGGTCGAGCTGCCCGCCTTCAGGCGTGAACTTGGCCGCGTTTTTGACCAGGTTCCAAAAGACCTGCTGGACGCGCGCGGCGTCCGCCCAGGAATGATGTTCGCTCGCTTCGAAGCGGCGCGTGACTTGCAGATTCTTCGCCAGCAACTCGGGCGCCGAGATGGCGAGCGCGTGCTCCAGCGTGCTGTGCAAATCGACTGCGTCGTAGTGCAGCTCCAGCTTGCCATGCGCGATACGCGTCAGGTCGAGCAAGTCGTCGATCAGGAGCGCTTCGAGTTCCACATTGCGCTGCAGTACCTCCAGGTCGTTGCCGAATCGCTCGGAGATTCCCGGGTCGCGGCGGAGCGAGGCGATTGTCATCAACACCGGGGTGAGCGGCGTGCGCAGCTCATGCGAGAGCATGGCGAGGAATTGATCCTTCGCGCGGTTGGCCGCTTCCGCCTCCTGCTTCGCGCGCTGGAGCGCGATCTCAAAATTCTTCCGCTCCGTGATGTCGAGCAGCGTGCCAATAAAACGCGTCGCGCGGCCGCTTCCATCTAGCACGACACGGCCGCGTTCTGCGATCCAGACGACGGGCGCTTCCTCGTCGCAGGCGACGCGATACTCGATTTCGTAATGCCCATCGCGTCCCGGCTGTCGCACGCGTTCCACCGTCTCATGCGCGATATGGCGATCATCGGGATGGATCGCTTCCAAATAATCCTCGTAGCGCACCGGCGCGTCCGGCTTGACGCAGAGCAACTCTTTCGCGCGCTCCGAGAGACGCAGCTCGCGCGTTGGCGGGTAGTAATCAAATGTCCCGATCGCGGCCGCTTCCGTCGCGAGGCGGAGTCGGTCTTCGCTTTCCTGCAGCTTGAGGGTCGCCTCCCGGGCGAGCAGTTCCTGTCGTTTTCGCTCCGTGATATCCGCGCGGAAAATGACGATGCCGTCCTTCGCCGGGTAGATGCGGGTATCGAGCCAGCGATTCCAGGAAGGGTGAAACACTTCCGTCTGCTGCGCGGTCCGTTCCTCCATCGCGCGATGCGCGGCGTGGTAAAACTCGCTCCCGACCACCTCCGGAAAAACGTCCCACAGAACTTTCCCAAGCAGCTCCTGCCGAGGGATGCGCGCCAGCTCGGCGACGTGCTCGTTGACAAAGATGTAGCGCCACTCGCGATCGATCGCGGAGAAGGCGTCGCTGATGCTGGAGAGAATGGTCTCGCGCTGGTCGATCAGGTCGCGCACTTCGAACTGCCGGCGGCGCGCGCGCAAGGCCACCCGCACCGCACTGACTAAGGTAATGCTACGCATCGGGCGCTCGATCAGGGTGACGTTCGCGACCGGCCCGAGGAGGTTGAGCAGGCGCAGGCTGGCGTCCTCGACCGCGCCGCTGTTCGTCAGGACGAGCAAGGGCAGATCGGACCAGGGCGGCTGCTGCGCGATGCCGGCCTGGAAGCGCGGGAATTCATTCTCGGTCAGGCCCTCCTTTGCGAGCAGAACCGCGCCGGCGTTTTCGTTCAGGCGGTCGGTCAATTCGCCTAACGAGTGGCAGATGAAACTCTCGAAGCCTGCCTCAGTGAGGGCCGCGGCTGCCAGGCTCGCGTCCCGGCCGACCGGGGCCACGATCAAGACGGGCGAGCCCGCGTTCTCAGCCACGCTCATCTCCCTGCTCTGCGCCCCGCCGCGGGTGCTCCGGCTGCGGCGTGCCGGTGAAGATGCCGCGGAAATGGGTCAGCGGCCGGCCGATCACGATGTGGCGATAGCCGATCGTGACTCCGCGAATCGTGGCTTCGTGCGTCCCGGTGCGCTTCTTGATGACCGAGATCGCTTTGTGCACCGCGCCGTCCGCTTCGTAGAAACGGAGCGCGAGGACGGTATCGGCGAGATAGGTGACGTCGATCGGTGGCCGGATCTGGCCGACCATGCCGTGCGGCGTGACAGTCATGATCGAGACCACGCCCTGTTGGTTGAGGAAAGTGAGGACCTCGTGCAACTGGAGACTGAGCGAATGCTCGCGCTCGAGGGAGTGGAGGAAACCATTCAGGCTGTCGAGCATCACCATCCGCACGTCGTTGCCGACGACCGCGCGGCTGATCTCGTGGGCTAATTCGCCCGCGGAACGCTCCGCGGGATCGATTTGGTGAATCGTGATCATCCCCTTTCGGACCCACGGCTCGAGATTGAAGCCGAGATTATCCGCCCGGGCGTAGATCGTGCCGACGGTTTCATCGAACGAGTAGAGAAGGCTCTTCTCGCCCCGCTCCGCGGCCTGGAGCATGAACTTCAACCCGATGGTCGACTTGCCGGTGCCGGCCGGTCCGATGAAGAGCGAACTCGTTCCCCGCGTCAGGCCACCGCCGAGCAGCGTGTCGAGTCCTTCGAGTCCGCTCGGGACGTTGTCGTGCTTGTACTCGCGCTGGTGTTCTGCCGCGACGAGACGCGGATAGACCTCGATCCCGCCGGTCTTGATGCTGAAATCGTGATAGCCGCCGCGATACTTGCTCCCGCGCACCTTGATCACGCGCAGCCGACGCCGATCGGAGCCGTATTCCGGCGGGAGCTGCTCGAGCTCGATCACGCCATGGGCCAGGCTTTGCACTTGCGGATCGCTCCCCTCGCCCGCGCCGTCGTCGAGCAGGAGCGTGGTGCATTTTACCCCGATGAAATACTGCTTAAGCGCGAGGATCTGGCGGCGATAACGGAGCGGCGATTGCGCGAGGAGGCGGAACTCCGAGAGCGAATCGAAGACCACGCGCGACGGTTTCACCCGCGCGATCGTGTCCAGAAAGACCTGCGTGGTCTGCGTCAGCTCGACTTCCGAAGAATGGAAAAGCGTGTTCTGCCCCGCGCTCGAGATCTGTTCCTCCATCGCGGAAAGCTCGAGGATCTCGATACCGTCGAGCGACCAGCCGTGCGAGGCGGCCACTTCGATTAACTCCTCGTGCGTCTCCGAGAGGGTGATGTAAAGGACGCGCTCGCCCAGGCGCACGCCAGCGAGCAGAAACTGCAGGGCCAGCGTCGTTTTGCCGGTGCCAGGTTGCCCCTGGACCAGATAGAGCCGGTGCTGAGGGAGCCCCCCGGTCAGAATATTATCGAGATCGGTCACGCCCGTGACGCACCTCGGTGCCGCCGTGGGCGTCGGGGTA
>JBKJKL010000031.1:0-2746 GCA_046597485.1 Chthoniobacterales bacterium | reverse complement strand
GATCTCCTGGCGCAGGCGCAGTCGAAACCGCTGCATGACTTTATCCAATGGGTGCGGACGGAACGCCCGGCGGCGCTCGGCGATGCGGCGGATTACTGGTTCTTCTGCGCGTTGGCGGAGCGCGATTGGCCGGCCGCGGAGCAGGCGCTGACCGCGCTCGGGAACAATGCCTTGATCAACGATCCGCCGATCGTTGATCAAGGCATTGTTTCCGAGCGCGGTCAGCGCCTGCTCCGCAGCCGGCCAATCGCGCTCCGCCAGCGCGCAGAAGAACCAGTAATCCGCCGCATCGCCGAGCGCGGCCGGGCGTTCCGTTCGCACCCAGTGGATAAAGTCATGCAGCGGTTTCGACTGCGCCTGCGCCAGCAGATCGATCAGCGCCCGCGTGCCGGCAAAGGTGATATCCTCCGGCGCGATCGCACGCGCGCGATCGATCAAGGCGGCCTGCTCGTCGTAACGACGCACCAGTTGGTAGCTGAGCGCGAGCTGCGTCATAAGGAAAACATTCTGCGGATCGAGCGAGATGGCGTGCTCCAGCTCCCGCACGCCTTCCTCGTGTTTGCCTTGGCGACGAAAAATGTAGCCGAGGGTGGCGAAGATCCTCGGCTCGTTCGGCAGACTTTTCCGCGCCAGCTCCAGCTCCGCGAGCGCGCCCCCGTAATCGCGCCGCGCATAGTAGAGATGCCGGCCGCGCGCGAGATGCGTCTCCGGGGCGTCGGGCCGCAACTGGGCCGCGCTTTGCAACGCTGCCTCGGCCGCCGCGAGACGCGCCGGGCTGCGATCGAAGCCGAGCGCGTAGAGCTGATCGTGCGCCGCAACCAGTTCGCAGTAGGCGGCGTGGAAGCTGCGATCGCGCGCCGTTGCACTGTTCAGAAGCTCGATCGCTTGCGCGAAATTTTTCTCCTGCGACGCGCTCAGCTCCGTCGTGAGGAGGAGCGTCTTCGCCCGGCTATACTGCTCAAAGGCCGCAATGTCCGCCGTCGGCCGCTCGCCCAGCGCCGCCTTTTCGTCCGGCGATAATTTCGCGCGCAATTGCCCGGCGATCGCAGCCGCGATTTCACTTTGGATGACGAAGACATCGGACAGTTCGCGATCGTAAATCTGCGCCCAGCGGTGCAGGTCCGTCCGGGCATCGATCAACTGCACGTTCACCCGCACCTTGTTCCCCACGCGCTGCACGCTGCCCTCGAGCAAATTTGCCACCCGGAGCTGCTCGCCGATTTGCCGCAGGTCGCGGTCGCTCCCGGTCTTGTAACGCATGACGGAGGTGCGGCTGATCACGCGCAGGTCGGCGATCTTCGCCAGGTTGGTCAGGATTTCATCCTGCACCCCGTCAGTGAAAAAACCCGTTTCCGGTTCCGAGTTCAAATTCACAAACGGGAGGACCGCGATGCTTTTCTCCGAGACCGGCGGCAGCTTCGGCACGGCCGTATGCCAATAATAGATAACCGCCGCCGCGAGGAGCGCGACCGCGAGGAGCAGGCCGAGCAGTTGTTCGCGCCGCGAAAAACGATTCCGCCGCCGCGCGGCCTCGCCTTGCACCCGCACCCGCTCCGGGATGACCGCATTGCCAAAATCTTCCGCGTGCAGGTTCACCAACGAGACGATCACGCCATGCTTCACCTCGCAGGAGCCGAGCCGATGCAGGTGCGGCTCCCATTGGCTGTACTGCGCCAGGTCCTCTGCGACCCGCTCCGAAAGCAGGATGTGCCCGGCATCGCCGCAATCCATCACCCGCAGCGCCATGTTAATCCCGCCGCCGGCCACGTTGGCCTGCGCGTTCACATCCTCCACGCCGTGCACCGGGCCGCTGTTGACCCCCATCCGGATCGGCGGGCACGGCTGAGTGCGCGCGGCGCGGCTGATCTCGACCGCGCACTCCACCGGCGCTTCCGCCGAGCTGTCGAAAACCAGCGCCATCCCATCGCCCGTCGGCAAGGAAAAGAGACGCCCTGTGGCTTCCGCCACGCGCACCGCCGCGGTCGCGCGCACGATCTGGTTCAACTGCTGGAGCGCACGTGTCTGCTCATCGATCAGCAGCTTCGAGTAGCCGACGATGTCGATAAAAAGGACATGGCCGATCTGCAGGCGCAGCTTGGTCGGTTCCTCTTCAGACATGGACGACCTCTAGCAAGCTCCCACGCGGATGACGAGGGATTGCTCCGCAGGCGGCAACCGGACTCCGCCGCAGAGTCGCTTGCCGCCCCCCTTGGCTGTAAGTTACCGGCCGGGAGGGCCGATTTGCCGAGATTGTAGGACCGACCCGCTTTTTGCCTTTCAGGTCCCCTCTATTGTCTTGGCGCTTTCAGCGTTACCGTGGAATCCCTCTTGCCCCCGATGGCTTATCGCACCCATGCCAGATCTTCTCGTTAAACTTTACGACCTCCCCTCCTCGTTAGGTGTAACTGCTGACAAAGCGGTGGAAATCAGGCGCGCCTTTTCAGCGGAGCGCCACGTCATCTGCGACTGGCTCGCGCGCGAATTTAGTCAGTCGTGGGCCGCGGAAGGCGCCGGATGTTTCGGCGGCGGTCGGGCGAGCTGCTTCGTCGCAACGCTTGATGGGAAACTGGTGGGCGTGGCCTGCTATGACACGACTGCGCGGGGAATGTTCGGACCAATCGGCGTGGCCGAAGCTGCGCGCCACTGCGGCCTGGGCCGACGACTCCTGATCGCCACCCTGCACGACATGGCAGCGGCCGGCTACGCCTACGCGGTCATCGGCGGAGCTGGTGAGGACGTGATTGAA
>JBKJKL010000349.1:0-9422 GCA_046597485.1 Chthoniobacterales bacterium | reverse complement strand
CGCTCTTCACCATCTTCGGCGCGGTCGCAGTCATCCTCGCCGCGGTCGGCCTTTATGGCGTGATGAGCTTCTCGGTCAACCAGCGCACGCAGGAGTTTGGAATCCGGATGGCTCTCGGGGCGGATGCTGCGCGCATCCTGCGCATGGTCTTCCACCAAGGCGCGTCGCAACTCGTCATCGGGCTGGTCGTCGGAATAGGTGGCACCGCTCTGCTCCTGAGCGCGATGGGCACCGCCACGCTCCAGAATTTTCTTTTTAAGGTGAACCCGCGGGACGTGCTCTGGATCTGCTGCGCGGTAGTGACGATGCTGAGCGCGGTGGCGGCCGGCTCCATCTTCGTCCCAGCGCGCCGCGCGACCCGGGTTAACCCCATCGTCGCACTGCGGGCAGAGTAATAGCTTGCGGTGTAGCCACCTACTGCGGTATCTCGAGCGCTCACCTACTACCATATGAAACACTCCATCCTTAGTTCGATCGTCTGCCTGGCGACCGTGACCTTCTTCTCCGCTTGCTCGCACGAGCCTGCGGCGTCGACGACCACGACCACCACTGCCAGCTCCCATCACGCCGCCAATGGCAAGGCCGGCTCCTCCACCCAAAGCACGACTTCTTCGATGAAGAAGAAGAGCTCCGGCAAAAAGAGCACGACCATGAAGAAGAGCAGCTCCAGCACCGAGAGCAGCACGATGGCTTCGCCCTCGCCTTCGCCGAGCGGCCAGTAGTCTCGTTTAGTTTCCAGCCGGGTTTGCGGCTAACGACTCGTTAGCTGCAAACCCGGTTTGCTTGTACGCCAGCCGGCTTAGCGCGGCAGCGGCACTGCCATGTTGGCTACCCCGTAGGCAAAGACCGCGTTGATCGCGGCATTTTCCGCCAGCTCGCGCGGGACGATCTTGTCGAGGGTGTCTGCCGCGGTGTGGTGGTAGGCGAAGTAACTCCGGTTGTCCTGGATGGGAGCGAAGGTCGGGACATGGCTCGCTTCGTCCATCGGCCCGATATCGGCCCCGGCGTGCTCGACGCGCGCGACGATCCCGGCGCCGATCTCCGACAGGACCGTACCGAGCGACGCGATCAATTTCTCGATTCCGGCCGCGCCCTTCACGTTCAGGCCAAGCGGATGCCCGGCGCCGCCGTCGGTTTCCATCGCCGCAAAATGGTTCGCCAGTTCCGAGGCGTGGTCGGTCGCGTAGGTCTTCCCGCCGCGCAGTCCGTTTTCCTCGTTCATCCACGCGATGACGCGGATGGTCCGCTTTGGTTTCAGCTTCACTTGCTTGACCAGATTCGCCGCCTGCATCGCGCAAGCCACGCCCGCGCCGTCATCGATCGAGCCCGTGCCGAGGTCCCACGAATCAAGGTGGCCGGAAACGATCACGACCTGCTCGGGATTCGTGCTTCCCTTCAGGTCGGCCACGACGTTGTAGCTTTCCACGTCAGGCAGCGTCTGCGGCGTGAGGACGAGGTGCATCCGCACCCTCCCCTGCGGCACAAGTGCGACCATCATCTCCGCGTCTTCGGAGGTCACCGCGGCCGACGGAATTTTCGCGACACCCTCCTCGTACTTCATCGCCCCGGTGTGCGGCAGGCGATAATCCGCGCTCCCGACCGACCGAATCAAAGCCGCGACCGCCCCAAGCTTGGCTGCGGCGCTCGCCGCATCGCTGCGATAAACCACCGCCTGCGAATACGCGTCGCCCGCGCGGCCTTGCGCCGCCATCGCCTTATCGAATCCGTGCGAGAAAAGGACAATTTTGCCCGCCACCTTGTCGCGGCCTAACGAGTTCAAATCTTCGAAATCTTTGGCGACTACCACCTCGGCGGTGATTCCCTCCGGCGGCGTCGCGACGCTCCCGCCCAGCGCGGTCAGGATAACCTTCTGCGTCGTCTCCGGCGCCTGGCCCGCCCACTCAACCAACGCGGCCGTTTCTTCGCCGCGCACCCAATGCGGGACCATCACTTTCTCGGTGCGAACCTCGAGCCCGAGGGCTTTGAGTTCCGCCGCCACGTACTCGACTGCCTTCTGCGCTTGCGGCGAACCGCTCAGGCGCGGCCCGATGTTGTGCGAGAGATGCGCCACCTGCCGCCACGCGTAGTCGCTCGCCAGCGCAGCCTGCATGAGCTGTTTGCATTCCGCCAGCGTCTGGGGCGAGAACTGCACCGGCGTCGGGGAGGCGGTCGGCGTTTTCTCCTGCGCGAACGCAGATCCGCTCAGGCAGAAAATAGCGGCGAATAAGACCGGCACCAGTCGCAGGAAGCTTCTCAGGTTCATGCGAAGCCCCTTCGGCTATTTTTCGCCGCTCGTAAACTGGGAGCCACGCCGCGCGCTCAAGCGCGATCGCCGAGGATCGGCCGCGGCTGGTAAAGAAAGGAAGCGAGCGCACCGAAAAGAACGGCCTGCACCATGCCGGCGCCGAACCATTTCATCGCGAGCAGCAACGGCAGCGGCATCACCACGTAGAGAATCAAAGTCGTGACCTGCTGAAAGAGGCCCATCCAAAATCCGAAAGCGCATCCATCGAGAACGGTGCGGCGACGCCAGCCCGTCCGCGCCCAAACATAGAGGAAGGAGAACGCGCCCATGAAGTGCGCGAAGATCATGACAACGAAGCGGCGGTTCATCTCATCCTCCGGCCGCCAGAGCGAGGCCGTCGCTTTGTAGTCGGGGCCAAGCCAGACCACGTGGACGAGGAAGTCGGTCCCAAAGACAAAGATAAACCCCGCGACGATCGCGAGCGCGAGACGGCCAAAGTTCATAGGGACGAGGAGACTCCCCGCCTCAATTCGTGTCAACGCCTCCTTAACCGGCGTGCGCTGCTCAACGGCGCGAAGCTGGACCGGCTGCGTCGGGCGCGCCCCAGCGGCGATGCGTCACTTCCAGCGCGGCCACGTCCGGGCCGGTGAACCAGACAAACGGCCGCCCGCGCACGCAGGCGATGATCGAGCAATGCAAGATCGCGACATCACGCACGACTCGCCCATTCTGCAGCCGCAGATTGACCACGTGGAGATCGCGGCCGGTCTCCGGAGTATCGAGCAACACTTGGCGCAACCGTTCAGGAAGCTGATTCACTCACAGAAGGAATCGCACACCCGCACACAAAAGCGCGCCCACAGGCAACGGAAGTTAAGCGCCGATGCCCATCAGCACGCCGCTTTCGCGCACCGAAGGATTGATCGTGAGAAATAGGATGCGCCCATTCACCGGAGCAGTCACCGCCGCGATCTCGTCGCCAAACAGATCGCGAATGACCCCGACAGCCTGCCCCTCTTGCACGAGATCACCCGCCGCGACGCGTGGATAAAACATCCCGGTCTGCGCAGCGTAGATCCACTCGAAGGAACGAAAAACCACCGGCTCCGTCGCGGCAGGCATCGTTCGTTCCATCATCCCGAGATAGGCCATCACGCGATGGGCGCCGGTGACGAGCAGTTCGACATCCTCCTCCTGCAACTGGCCAACGCCGCCTGCCTCCACGAGGACTGAGGGCACGCCGCACTCCGCGCCGGCGACGTAACTCGAGACTCCTTTTGCCACCTGCACCGGTCGGTCGACTGCGAGCACGTAGGGCAAGGCAAAGACACGCGCCAACGCCATCGACTCCACATCGACCGGCGCGCTCCCGCCGCGGCAGATGCTGAAAGGGACCAGCGCTTCCGGCAAATCGCCGCCGTGAAAATCGAGATACGCGTCTGCGTGCGCGACGAATTCATGGATCAGCGCATGGGTCATCCGCTCCGTGTAGCTGCCATGCGGATCGCCGGGAAAGACGCGGTTCGGATTCACGTTATCGACCGGACAGACGAACGGCGTGCGCAGACGAAAGGCCGGCAGATTCAGAACCGGCAGCACAATCACCGTGCCCGCGATCTCGTCTGCGGGGAGCGTTTTGCCAAGACGGATTGCAGCCTCAATAGCCGGATATTCGCCGCCATGGACGCCAGCGCTGATGAAGAGGACCGGGCCCGGCTTCGCGCCCGTGACGCTGATAACCGGACGCGGTTCGTCGTCCGCCGGCGCGCCAGGAAGCTGGACAAGATGCCGCTGGGTCGTGCCAGACGTGAGGGTTCCGAGAAGGGGGAGAATCGGCGGATGCACCGTGACGCGCAGACGGTTGCTAAACCGTGCCGACGAGCAGGATGGGGCCTTCCTTCTTCGGCACACCACCTTGGCGCTCGAGACTGATCGCGAACGCCTTTACTTCGCGCGCCGCTTCCGTGGGCTTGAACTGCACCTGCGCGACGCCATTCGCATCCACCCGCACCACGCCGGCGCTGATCGGATCCTTGTGCGCGGCATCGACCGCCCAAAGCTGGTAATCCTTGCCCGCCGCAGCCGCGGGCAGATTGCTGATCTTGATCGTGCCGGTCTGCGTGCTCGGATCAAAGGCAACCACCGCCTGCGCCTTTGCGGGGGCACCCTCCGCCGGCGCGAGAGCGATCAACATCGGCAAGGAGGCCGCGCGCGCCGCGCGTTCGTCAGCGAGACGTTTTTCCATCTTCGCGTTTTCCAGCGCGAGACGTTGGTCGAAAGTTTTGCGCTCCTGCGCGAGGCGGGTTTCAAACATCGCTCGCTCTTGCGCGAGCCGTTGCTCGGAGGTGGAGCGCTCCTGGGCGAGATGATCTTCCTTCGCGCTCTGCTCAGCCGCGAGCTGGTCGGCCAGTTTCGCGCGATCGAGCGCGAGCACGCCGCAAAAGAGAATGAAGGCCGCGGCGATAGCCCATGGGACGACAACTGAGAACACTGACCGCGGCGGACGAATGATGTTTACCGGTTCATTGCGGGCCGCTTCCTCCGCGATTTGGTCCATGACGCGCGACTTTAGCCCCTCGGAAGGCAGTACACTCCGGGGCACCGCGAGAGCCATCGCCGCGGCCGCATCGCGCAGCTCGCGCACGAGCGCTTGCAGCTCCGCATGGGCGGAGAGCTCGTGCTCGAAGGCAGCCGCTTCCTGCGCGCTCATCAAATCGAGCGCGTAAAGGGCAGCCTGCTCTTGTTGTGCCTCAGTCATCATTGCAAACCATCCCGCAACCGCATGAGACCACGCCGGATCCGTGCCTTCACGGTCCCGAGAGGCTCACTGTTTTGCTCCGCGATTTCCGCGTGCGTCATGTCGTTAAAAAATGCCATTTCAATTGCCTGGCGTTGCTCGTTAGGCAACGTCCGCAGGGCGGAACGGACGCGAACTGCATCATCGTTTCGCACACTGGTATCCGATGCGTTCTCTGCATCAGACGCATAATCACGCGTTCCTTCTTCCTCATCCGTCGATCCTGCGACGATGCGCTGCCGCCGGCCGCGCGCGCGCAGGCGGTCGATCGCCTTCGATCGCGTCATCATCACGGCCCAGCTGAAAACTTTGCTGCGCTCCGCATCGTAAGTCGCGGCGCGGCGCCAGATCTGCAGACTAACTTCCTGGAGGGCATCTTCCGCTTCCGCCTCGTCGCCCAGCATCTGCATGGCGAGCGAAAACAAGGGACCGCTCAAGCGGTCGTAAAGGGCGCTAAAGGCCTGCTGATCGCCGGCGGCGATCCGTTGAATCAATTGCCGGTTCGCGGCCTCTTGCGAGGGATCAATCATGCCCGGTCCTGTCGGGCGTTAAGTCAGAACGGGCCTTCTGACAAGCAACAACCACCGTGCCCCCGGCATTCGCCGCTGGCGCTGAGCTACTCGCGTGGCTCGAATTTTAGCGCCACGCCATTGATGCAATAGCGCGATCCCGTCGGCTTCGGGCCATCCGAGAAGACGTGCCCAAGATGTCCGCCGCACCGCGCGCAAAGCACTTCGTCGCGCTCCATCCCGAGCGTGCTGTCGCCCGCGACGGTCACGTTCGGTTCGACGAACGGCTTCCAAAAACTGGGCCAGCCGGTGCCGGACTCGAACTTCGTGTCACTCGAAAAAAGCGGGAGGTTACAGGCGGCACAATGAAAAACGCCCGCGCGATGTTCCTTGAGCAACGGGCTCGAACCGGCACGCTCGGTGCCTTTTTCGCGGAGCACATTGAACTGCGGCGCGGTCAGCACCTTCTTCCACT
This sequence comes from Chthoniobacterales bacterium, assembly GCA_046597485.1. GTDB lineage: Bacteria > Verrucomicrobiota > Verrucomicrobiia > Chthoniobacterales > UBA10450 > JACCTI01. The sequence goes on along the minus strand of JBKJKL010000349.1, from coordinate 3,396 downwards.
CATCTTCCGATTTTAAAATCTTAGAAACAGCTTCCTGATCGGCAGCCGTCGGAATCACAGCTGCGGCCTGATCTACCGCGATCGTTTTCGCCGACTCTCCGTAAGTGGCGACAATGAACGCGGCAGCGGCTACTGCGAAGAGCAGGAGAGCCGAGATTTTTGTTTTCATTCGGTCTTATCTGGAAAACGGAGCGCGCGAGCAGCCCACTAGCCCATCCGCTCGCGCGCCCGTGATTCCAAAATCTACGGCATGAGAACGGAGTCGATCACGTGGATCACACCGTTCGACTGCATCACGTCCGCGATCGCCACCTTGGCGGTGCCGCCCTTTGCGTCCTTCAGCTCAACGCTGCTGCCTTCCATCATCGCGGTCAGGTTCTCACCATTGACCGTCTTGAGGGTAGCTTTGCCGTTGCCAGCCTTGATATCTTTCATGAGCTGCTCTGCGGTCACTTTCCCTGCCACGACGTGGTAGGTGAGAATGCCAGTCAGCTTCTTTTTGTTCTCTGGCTTCACCAGGGTATCGACCGTGCCAGCGGGGAGCTTCGCAAAAGCTTCATTCGTCGGCGCGAAGACCGTGAATGGTCCCTTGCCGGAGAGCGTCTCGACCAGGCCTGCGGCCTTCACGGCTGCGACGAGGGTGGTGTGGTCTTTCGATTTGCTCGCGTTTTCGACGATGTTCTTATCCGCCATCATCGGAGCGCCGCCGACCATCGGGTTTTCCGCGGCAAAAAGTGCCGAGACGCCGAGGGCGAGGCTGAACGCTGCAGTTGTCAGGTATCGTTTGATCATATGTGTCTATGATCCGTCTGGGGTGACGGTTTGGATGCAATCCAATGCCTGCGGGACCGCTCCCGCCTACGGATGCCGGAGAAAGTCGCTCACCGCAGCGGAGGACGCCGAGGCTGCGGAAAGAAAAGCTGCGAAGGCCTCAAGCGACCGCGTCGGGAGCGTCGAGACCAGATGAGTGAAATCCCCCTCGTAGCGCACGTCGCGCACCGTGCCTTCCCGATGCAAACGCGCCACCAGATCCGCGCGATCCGTCGGGATGCTCAGCTCCACCGTCATCGTCCCGCGCGCGACAAACTCCGAGATCCGCGCGACCAATTCATTCATCCCCTCGCCGCTCTGCACAGAGACGAAGACCGCGTCCGGGAAGTGCCGGCGCAAAGCCGCGATGGTGTAGGGATCCTCCACCTTGTCGACTTTGTTGAAGACGATCAGCATCTGCTTCGTGTCCGCGCCGAGATCGCCCAGAACGCGCATCGTCGTGTTGTAGAACTCCATCACTTCCTCCTGCGAGGCATCGAGGACGTGAATGAGGAAATCGGAAAGCGCGGCCTCCTCCAGGGTGGCGTTAAACGCCTCGACCAATTGGTGCGGGAGATTCCGCACGAACCCGACCGTGTCCGTCAGCAAGAGCGGCTGCTTGTTCGGCAGCGAAATCTTTCGCGTCGTGGTGTCGAGCGTGGCGAACAGCTTGTCTTCAACGAAGACTTCCGCGCCGGTCAGGTGCCGCAAGAGTGATGACTTGCCGACGTTGGTGTAGCCGACGATGGCCGCGTTCGGGACCGGGGTGCGCTTGCGGTCCTTCCGCTGCGTCGCGCGCGCGCTGCGCACTTCTTCCAGCTCGCGCTTCAGCCGATCGATTTGAAGGCGGATCTTCCGTTTATCCTGCTCAAGCTGGCTTTCGCCTTCGCCCTTCGCGCCGATGCCGCCGCCCTGCTGGCCGAGGTGGCTCCAGGCTCTCGTGAGGCGCGGCAACGAATACTGCATGCGCGCCAAGTCCACCTGGATGCGCGCTTCCCGCGTCTGGGCGCGCGCACCGAAAATATCGAGGATGATCTCCTGCCGATCGGCCACTGTAATGCCGGCGAGTTCCTCCCAGTTGCGCTGCTGCGAAGGGCTAAGCTCGTTGTCGAAAACGAGCACGTCGCACTCGAGGCTCTTCGCGTGGTCCACGATCTCCTGCGCCTTGCCCGAGCCGATCAAATAACGCGCATGGTTCTCGCGATGGTGCACCAGCTTCCGCTCGATGATCGGGATGCCGAGGGTGTTGACCAATTCCGCCAGCTCATCAAGCAAGCTCTGCGCGTGCTCGACTTTGTTCTGGTCGGTGTAGGCGCCGATAAGGAGCGCCCGCTCAGTCATCTTCTCTTTTCGTTTAATCTCAAACATCGTTCTGGATTCGCGCGCCGCCGCTCGTGCAGGCGTCCGCGCGGGTGAAAGGTCGCTCCTTTCCGGCCTGCTGTCGCTGCGGACATGAGACGCGCTATGGTAGCCGCGTGAGTCCTGCTTTGTTTTGGCGCGCGACGCGCGGTTATTCCCTCCCGGCCAGCGTGGTGCCAGTGGTGCTCGGAACAATTCTCGCGGCGCGCGGCTACCCGCGCGGCAGCGGAAGGCACTTCGCGCTCGCACCGTTTCTCCTCGCGCTCCTCGGCGGGATGCTGGCCCATCTCGGCGCGAACCTGCTGAACGATTATTTTGATTTCATCAAGGGTGTCGATACCCGCCCGGAACATGGCAGCGGCGTGCTGACGCGCCGCGAGATGACGCCGCCACAAGCACTCACTTTCGGCCTCGCGCTCATGGCAGGCGCGGCGGTCTGCGGCCTCCTCTTGCTCCGTGGCAACGCGACGGTTGTCATCGTCCTCGCGCTCATCGGCTTCGCTTGCGCCATTCTCTATTCCGCTTTCCTGAAGAAGTATGCGCTGGGCGATCTGCTCATCGTGCTCGCCTTTGGCTTCGGGCTGACTCTGGGCGCTTACGGAGTCCAAGTGCATTCACTCCAGCTCGCGGAAGTGCTGCTCGTCGCGGCTTACTCCATTCCGATCTGCCTCCTGGTCGATGCCATCCTGCACGCGAATAACATCCGCGACGCCGCGGACGATCGCACCGCGCGCGTGCGCACTCTTGCGACCTTGCTCGCGCCGAAAGCGGCCGCCGGCCTGCAGGCGTTCCTGCTCTTCGGACCGATCGCTTTTGTCCTTCTCGGCATCCTCGCCGGTCGGTTGCCAATCTGGACCGCGGCAACGCTGCTTTCGCTCCCGCTTTTGCTCTGCGCCTATCGCACCGGCAGCGTCGAGGGCACCGCGCAGACGCACCTCGTTTTCGGGCTGCTTTACGCCCTCTCCTTCCTCCTCCGACCCTTCTACTTTTAGGCCACTTCCACACCCTCCGGCGGTTGTGATTCCGTCACCTTGCCGTATCGTGCCGACCCGCCGAATCCGGCGTTTTTCGTCATGCTGACCATCCGCGAACTCAAGAAAACCATTGGCGGGCGCACTCTCTTGGAGAACGCCAGCCTCACTGTGAATTACGGCGAGCGGATCGCGCTCGTCGGGCCGAATGGCGCCGGCAAGTCGACTCTCTTCAATCTCATCCTGAAACGCGACA
>JBKJKL010000261.1:0-9475 GCA_046597485.1 Chthoniobacterales bacterium | reverse complement strand
GGCGGCGGTGGTTACGGTGGCGGCGGCGAACGCCGCGGTCGGTAATCGCACCCACAGCAAAATTTCAGGAAAGCGCTCGCTTCGGCGAGCGCTTTTTTGTTCCCCGGATGAAGCGCGGAATCTTTTTCTCTTTCAGAACGACGCACTTCCCCAGCCATTTGCGATACAAAGGAAACCGCAGCGCAGCTTAACCACAAAAACGACTTCATCTTATGGCCGAAGAACAGAACTCCGATAACAGCAGCAACACTTCAGCGTCCTCGAATCTCCCGCTTCCCTCGATCTCGAAGGAAGCAGCCGGCGCCGCCGCTGGGGCCGTCCTCGGCAGCATCGCGGGACCCGTCGGCGCTGTCGTTGGCGGCGTCCTAGGTGCGGTGGCCGGTAAGTCGGTGGGCAAGGGCGGTGGCGGTTCGATCTTGTCTCGTTTCACCAAGCGAGGCTCGAGTTCTCCGCGCAGCAGCAAATCCTCCAAGTCTTCCGGCAGCGAGTCGAAGTCTACCGGTGCCAAGAAATCCACCGGCAAATCTGCGGGCGCGACCAAGTCGAGCAGCAGCACTAAGCCTTCTGCGAAATCATCACGCGCGAGCAGCAAGAGCACGGCGCGCGGCGGTAAGTCTGCCTCGGCCAAGAAGGCTACTGGTTCGAAGCAGAGCGCGAAAAAATCCGCAACACGCTCCAGCGGAAAATCCGCGGCCAGGAAAACCGGCAGCAGCAGCCGCAAAGCAACAATGAGCCGCAAAGTGCCGGCCAAAACAGCCGCCCGCGGCAGCAAAAAAACCTCTGGCAACAAGAAGACCTCGAGCGCCAAAAAAGCGACCGGATCGAAGCAGACTTCCGGCGCGAAAAAAGGCGGCGCAAAGAAGCGCAGCGGACGCCGCTAACGGGGGCCTGGGCAGGGTTGGATTCGAACCAACGAAGGCGTAAGCCAGCGGATTTACAGTCCGCCCCGTTTGGCCACTTCGGTACCTACCCGTTCGGCGGAGGAGTCATATAGGCTGGTGGCGGGAAGCCCGCAAGTCGTTTGCAGGCTCAGCGCCGCCCAGCGAAAAACTCTGCGATCGCGCCGGTTACTGCCCGCTGTTCCTCGAGCGTGATTGTCGGATAAATGGGCAGCGCGAGGCTGTCGCGCGTCGCTTTTTCCGTCTCGGGCAGGTCGCCTTCACGATAGCCGAGATAGGCAAAGCATTCCTGTCGATGGAGGCCGAGCGGGTAATAAACAGCTGATCCGATTCCCTGCTTTTGCAGATACTCGCGCAGCGCGTCGCGCTCCTCCACCCGGATAACATACTGGTGGTAGATGTGATGATTCGTTAGGCCGGAATCGCGATACGGCTCCGCTGGCAATTGCAGCCGGGCGTCCAAGCCGCGAGCGGCGAATTCGCTCCGGTAAATATCGGCCACCCGCCGCCTCGCCGCCGACCAGCCGTCGAGCATTGGTAACTTTACGCGCAGGATGGCGGCCTGGATTTCATCGAGCCGGAAGTTCCCGCCGATGAAGCCGTGGAAATAGCGATCCTCCATCCCGTGCTGCCGGCAAACGCGGATCCGTTGCGCGAGCGCTTCTTCGCGGCAAACCACGAGACCAGCGTCGCCAGCCGCGCCGAGGTTCTTTGTCGGGTAAAAACTGAACGCGCCTACCTCGCCCATCGTGCCCGCCCGCGCGGCGCCGTCCTGCGCAGGATATTCCGCGCCGATCGCCTGCGCGGCATCCTCGATCACAATCAAGCCGAAGCGCTGCGCGAGCGTGCGGATCGCGTCCATCTCGCAGCAGAGCCCGAAAAGATGGACGGGCATGATCGCGCGCACCGTGCGTCCGCTGGAATCGTGCAGCGTCCCATCGGTCTCGCGCTGGCAGCGTTCCTCGAGAAACCTTTGGATCGCCGCGGGCGAGATGTTCAGCGTCCCCGGATCGATGTCGCCGAAGAGCGGCGTGGCGCCGACGCGGGCGAGGCAGCCGGCCGTGGCAAAGAACGTGTACGCGGTCGTCACGACGGCATCGCCGGGCCCGAAACCGAGCGCCATGAAGATGGCGAGGAGCGCGTCCGTTCCGGAGGAAACGCCAATCGCGTGGCGCGCGCCGCAGTAATCCGCGAGCTCGCTTTCCAGTGCGGCGACATTTGGCCCGAGGACGAATTGCTGGGTGGCAAGGACGCGGTCGATCGCGGCACGAATCGGTTCGCGCAGCGTCTCATACTCCGGGCTGAGATCGAGCAGAGGCACCTGCACGCCGGAAAGTGGCAGGTTCGCCCTGCGCTTCAACGCGAACTTTCGGGCGCGTTGACCGCGTCTCGCCGCTGCGCTAGCATCGCGCCCATGTCGTTGCTTCGCGGGCTTTTTTGGCTCGTCCTTTTTGTCTTCTTCGCCTTTTCGTTCGTCGTCCTCTTCGAGCACGGCACGAGCGATTTCGCCTCGGGGTTCCAGACCGAGTTTGAAAAAGCGAAGTCCTACGTCATGGACGTCGTGAAGACGCCGCCGAAGAAGACCGAGAAGAAAAAGTAGCCGCTACTCGACGAACTCGAGCTCGACCTGCCGGTCGAGCAGGCCGCGCGCTTCCGCCCGGCCAAGGAATTCCCGGATCGCCGCCCGTCCGCTGTCGCCGTAGTCGAGCGTGTAATCGTTCACGTACATCCCGATGAAGCGGCTCGCGAGCGAGTCGTCCATGTCCCGCGCATACGGCATCGAATGGCTCACCGCCGCCTCGCGGTGCGCCAGGCCGTAGTCGATGCTCTCGCGCAGGATCGCGCTCAGGTCGCGCCGGACGTCGAGCGGGATGTCCTTGCGCAAAACGTTACCGCCGAGTGGGAGCGGCAGGCCGGTCTCCCCTTTCCACCATTCGCCGAGGTCGACCACCTTGGTGAAGCCGGACTTCGCGTAGGTGAGCTGGCCTTCATGAATGATGAGGCCCGCATCTGCCCGGCCTTCTTTCACAGCATCGAAGATCTGATCGAATGGCACCACGATGTGGCGAAAGTCGCGGCCGAGGAACAATTGCAGGGCGAGGAAGGCACTCGTCATCCGGCCCGGAACGGCAATTAATTTTGTGCTCAGCTCGTCGATCGATAGCTCGTTAGGCGCGACGATCATCGGCCCGTAGCCGTCGCCCATGCTCGCGCCACACGGGAGGAGCGCATATTTGTCGCTCACGAAGGCGTAGGCGTGGATCGAGATGGCAGAAATGTGCAGTTCGCCGCGCGTGGCCCGTTCGTTCAGCGTTTGGATATCTTCGAGCCGGTGCTCGAAGCGGTAACCGCGCAGATCGATCTTATTCTCGGCCATCGCGTAGAACATGAAGGCATCATCCGGATCCGGAGAATGGCCGAGCGTGAAGACGGGCGAAGCAGAGGGCGACATGAGCCGCAACGCTACGATAGACGGCGCGGGCCCGCAAAAATCGCCGCGTTGCGGAGCGGTGCGCTTCCGGTAATCTGCCCCACCATGGCGAAATCGGCACTCGGGAAAGGCCTCGGCGCATTGATCGGGGCCCGTCCACCTGCGGCTCGCCCGGCGGATTCAGCAGCCGCAAATGAAGGCGGCGAACGCGTTCGGCAGGTGGAGCTTTCCGCCATCGTCCCGAGCCCGCTCCAGCCGCGAAAAGAATTTCAGGCGGAAGCGCTGCAGGAGCTCGTTGATTCCATCCGCGAGCACGGCATCATCCAGCCGCTCACCGTCCGGCTGGTCGATGGGAAACACGAACTGATCGCGGGCGAACGCCGCTGGCGCGCTGCGCAACAGATCGGCCTGCGCGAGGCGCCCGTCATCGTTCGCGAAGCGAGCGATCTCGAAGTTCTCGAGCTCTCGCTCATCGAAAATCTGCAGCGGGCCGACCTGAACCCGATTGAGGAAGCGCAGGCTTACGCGCGACTCGCGAACGAGTTTAACATGCGGCAGGAAGACATCGCGCGGAAAGTGGGCCGCAGCCGCGCCGCGGTCGCGAACTCGATGCGCCTGCTCGACCTCGAGCCGCAGGTGCAGGGCTACGTCACGCAGGGATTGCTTTCGGTGGGCCATGCGAAGGTCTTGCTCGGCTTGAAGGCGCACGATGAGCAGCTCGCGATCGCGGAGACGATCCTGCGCCGCAGCTCGCCAGTGCGCGATGCGGAGCGGATGGTGGCGCGACAACTCGGCGGCACGCGCCGGCGGAAACGTTCGGGCAAAGAAGAGGTCTCCTCTGCCATGGTCAGCGATTTGCAGGAGCGGCTCCAAACGCATCTTGGCACGCGTGTCACTTTGCATCACAGCGAAAAACGCGGCCGAATCGAGATCGAGTATTACGGGAACGACGATCTCGAGCGCGTCTTGAACGCGATTGGCCTGCCGAGCAGCGAGACTTAGCCGATGAAGTGGCTGCTCGCGCTTGCCTTCGCCCTCGCCGCCTGTCAGGCGAAGACCGCGCCGAAGGATGATTCGCCCGTCTGGGAACAATTTTCCGGTGAACGCGCGCTTCAGCATGTCCAGCAACTGGTCGACCTTGGCCCGCGCCCTCCCGCGACGGAAGCGATCGAGAAAGCACGCACCTACCTCACGCAACAGCTCGAGAGCTTCGGCTGGCACGTCGCGCGGCAGGGTTTCACCGACCAGGCGCCGCAAGGTTCGGTGGCATTTGTGAACTTGATCGCGACCTTCCCGGCCGATGGGAAAAGCGAACCGTCGTTTCTCCTTTGCTCGCACTACGACACGAAAACGTTCACCACCGCGCGTTTCGTCGGCGCGAATGATGGCGGCTCGAGCACCGGCCTGCTGCTCGAGATGGCGCGCGTCCTCGCGCAGCGACCGGAGCTCGCGCGGAAAGTGCAGCTCGCCTTTTTCGACGGCGAAGAAGCGTATGTCAGCTTCACCGAGACGGACGGCCTCTACGGCAGCCGCTATTTTGCGCAGCAACTCGTTGCGCTCGGGAAGGTGAAGCAATTCCGCGGCGGCATCCTCTTCGACATGGTGGGCGACAGCTCGTTAGGCGTGACGCTGCCGCTCGATTCGCCGCCGGAACTGGCCAAGGGACTCTTCGCCGCGGCCGATGCACTCGAGGTGCGGAAACATTTCACCTACCTGCGCGGCATCATCACGGACGATCACACGCCGCTGAACCGCGCCGGCATCCCGACGATCGACGTGATCGATTTCGACTACGCCGCCTGGCACACGCCCGAGGACACGATGGATAAAATCAGCGCGGAGAGCCTGCAGATCGTCGGCCGCGTCGCGGCGCGATTCCTCCAGGAGACGGCGCTGAAGTGAGGAGCACGGTCGCGCGGCTGCTGCTTTTCCTGCTCGCGGCGGCGGCGGGCTGGGGCACGAGCGAACTCCTCCGGCGCACGGAGTGGGGCAGCGAATTGGTCGCGCGTTTTCTCCGGGTTGATTCCGAGACGTTGCGCGCGGCAAACCTGCACGACGCGGCGGCGGGCGAAAAAGTGGCACCCGCAGAGATCGATCAACTCGCCGCTCTTTTTCGCGATCCGTTCGCGGATGACGAACACTTCGAAGACGCCCTCCACAAGGCTGGGCTGACGCGGGAAGATTTACGCGAAAGAGCAGCCGAGCATCTGCGCGAGCGCTCTTGGATCGAGCGGCAGATCGCGCCCGCGCTGAAGGTAAGCGACGCAGATCTCCGCGCTTACTTTGAAGCACATCGCGCGCAGTTCACGCAGCCGGAGCGGTATCGTGCGAACCATCTCTTCGTCGCCGCGCCGGATGGCTCGTCGCAGCAAGTGATGGCGGCGAAACGCAACGATATCCAAGGGCTTTCGATTCGTCTGCTCGCCGGCGAGAAGCTGCCCGACCTGATTGCGGAAGCATCCGAAGACGAGGCCACGAAGACGCGCGGCGGCGATCTCAATTACTTTTCCGCGCTGCGCATGCCGCCGGAATTCATCGGCGAAGTAGCGAAGCGTTCGCCCGGACAAGTGAGCGGCCCGATCCAATCGCATCTCGGTTTTCACCTCGTGCAGCTAACGGAGCGGAAGCCGGCGCGCGCGATGACCTTCGAGGAAGCGCGCCCGGAAATCGCGCTCGCCCGCGCCAATCAACAGCGCGCCGCCGCCGTGGAAGCGCTCCGCCAGCGGCTCGCCGGAACGGAAGCGGCGCGCGACTAACGAGAAGTTCCAGTTTGCGCGGCGCAAGCCTTCGCGTGATTCTCGCGCGATCGTTGTTACGTTGCTTTCTCCATGTCGCGCCGCGCACAGAAAAACGTCGGAGTCATCGGGCTGGGCATCATTGGCCGGAGGGTGGCGGATTGCCTGCGCCGCCGCGGGTTTCATGTTTTCGTCTGGAACCGCACCCCGCGGCCCTTCCCGAACTTCGTCGGCTCGGCCGCGGAGCTCGCGGAGCTGTGCGATTTCATCCAGATCTTTGTCTCGAATGATGAGGCGCTGCTCGAGACCGTCCGCGCGATGAAGCCGGCGCTAAAGGCGCACCACATCGTGCTCGCGCACAGCACGGTGGCGCCGGAGACGGTGCGCGAGGCGGCCGAGATCGTGCAACGTCGCGGCGGCCAGCTCCTCGATGCCCCCTTTACCGGGAGCAAAGGCGCGGCCGAGAAAGGCGAGCTGGTTTACTACATCGGGGGCGACGAGGCCGCTTACCGGCGCGTGCGACCGGTGCTCGACGCGAGCAGCCAGGAGATCATCGAGATCGGCGAAGTGGGCCAGGCGATGACGATCAAGTTGGCGACGAATATGATCACGGCCGCGACGGTGCAGAGCGCGGCGGAGGCGCTCGCATTGGTCGATCGCTCCGGGATTTCGCTGGAGAAATTTGAGACCGCGATGCGTTCGAACGGGAGTAACTCCGGCACGCTCGCGATGAAGCTGCCGAAGATGCTCGGGCGCGATTTCGAGACGCAGTTCTCGGTCAAGCACATGCTGAAGGATGTGGAGATCGCGAGCCAGCTGGCGCGGCGCTACGGCCTGCGGCTGGAGGCAACAGACGCGGCGCGCGCGGGCCTCCGCGAAATCGTGGACGGTGGCGGCGCGGACGATGATTACTCGGCCGTGATCCGGAATTTCTTCCCCGACAGTCCCGCGGCCGCGCCGGAAGCGGAGAAAGAAAATCCCGCGATCGAGCCCGACGAGAAAAAGCCGGAGCCGGCGAAGGAGCCGACCAAGACGGAGCCTGCGAAAGAGACGCCGCCGGCTCAAACCGAACCGGAACCGGAGGAGAAACCCTTCTCGAAGCAGGAAGTCTCCGAGTCGGACGAAGAAGCGGACCGTCCGAAAAGCGTCGAGGCGAAAGCTGAGGCAGCCAAGGAAGAGCCGAACGATGCGGAGATCGGCGAACCGGAAACCGAGTTGGAATCAAAACCGGCCGAACCGGACGAAAATGAGGACTCCTCGGTTAAAGATCGGGACGCCAAGAAAATGAATCTCGAGTTGCTCCTGAAAGAACGGGACGCCTGGCTAGGCAGCCCGGTGAAACCCCTCGAAATCGAGGATCGCGACGAGCCGGAACCGGACGCGGACGATCTTGATCCAGAAGCCCGCGAGACGGAACCAGCGGACAACGCGGCCGAGGAAAAGCCGGAGCTCATGTTTGCCCAGGAAAAGGACGACGCGCCAGACGCGGAAACGGCGAAAAAAGAGCCGGCCGGGCAGACGGAAGCGGCCCAACCGCGCGGATTTTTCAGCCGCATCTTTAGTCGCAGCGGCGAATATTAGCGCCGTGGTCGATCCCGAGAACGGCGCGCTCTTTGATCTCTCGGCGCGCACGAAGTTGCGCGTGACCGGGGCGGATGCGCTCCGCTATTTAAACGGCCAGATCAGCAACGACGCGCGGCAGGCGAGCGCGACGGCCGCGATTCACGCCTGTGTCTTAAGCGTGAAGGGGAAGATCAGCGCGGATGTTTTCATTCGGCGCGATGGCGACGCTTTCCTGCTCGAGAGCGAAGCGGAGCCGGAGCAACTCATCGCGCGGCTCGAGCGGTATGCGATCGCGGATGATGTGCAATTTGAGGACGTGACGAACGACTTCGCGCTCTTTCACCTGCTCGGCGGCTCCGAGTTGAGCGATGTCTCGTTAGTGGCGGATCGCTTTGGTTTTCCCGGCCGCGATCTTTGGCTGCCGGCCAGCGAACACGAGGCGGCTGCGAAGCGGCTCGGGATGCTTGCGCCGCTCATGCAGGCGGACAGCGCGGAGACTTTTCGGATTGAACGCGGTCTGCCGCGTTGGGGTCATGAGCTGACGGAGGAGATCATCCCGACGGAGGCAAACTTGGAAAGCAGCGCGATCGATTACGCGAAGGGCTGCTATATCGGGCAGGAAGTGATCTCGCGGATCAAAATGTCCGGGCAGACGAACAAGCGGCTTGGCGGACTGGTCGCGGAAACGGACGCGCCGCTCGTCGCGGGGATGCGGCTTTGGGCGACGGATGACAGCGCGAAGGAAGCCGGCTGGGTGACAAGTGTGACCACGAGCGCACGGCTCGGCCAGCGCCTCGCGCTCGCCTTTTTGAAACGCGGCCACCAAGAGATCGGCACAACACTGGTCGCGCGCGCCGCGAACGATCCAAAGACAGAAGCAACGGTGCGAATCGCCGCGCTCCCCTTCGCGTAAGGCGGAAAGCATTGACCGGCTCGGCGCCGCAATCGTAGCTTCACCGCTCTCTCGCCCCAGCTCTCATGGCTAAAGTCACGGTTCAGCACGTCTCCAAAATCTACCCGGGCGAGAAGGGCGGCGACGTTACCGCCGTGCACGACATCAGCCTCGAGATCGCGGACCGGGAATTTGTCGTCCTTGTCGGGCCATCGGGCTGCGGGAAGTCGACCACGCTGCGGATGATCGCTGGCCTGGAGGACATCTCTCTCGGGGAAATCTTTATTGGCGATCGGAAGGTGAATGATGTCGCACCGAAGGATCGCGACATCGCGATGGTCTTCCAGAATTACGCGCTCTATCCGCACATGTCGGTCTACGACAACATGGCCTTCGGCTTGAAGCTGCGGAAGTTTCCGAAGCCGGAGATCAAGAAGCGGGTGCAGGACGCGGCCGCGATTCTAGGCATCGAGGAACTGCTCGAGCGGAAACCGAAGGCGCTCTCCGGGGGACAACGACAACGGGTAGCTGTCGGCCGCGCGATCGTCCGGCAGCCGAAGGTGTTCCTCTTCGACGAGCCGCTCTCGAATCTCGACGCGAAGATGCGTGTGCAGATGCGAACGGAGATCACGAAGCTGCACCAGCGTCTCCAGGCCACCATGATTTACGTCACCCACGATCAGGTGGAGGCGATGACGATGGGCGATCGGATCGTGGTGATGGACAAAGGCATCGTGCAGCAAAACGACACGCCGCTCACTCTTTACAACCAGCCGGTGAATCTCTTCGTCGCTGGGTTCCTCGGCAGCCCGCCGATGAACTTTCTCCATGGCACGCTGAAGCAGGAGAAGGACGCGCTCCTCTTCCGCGAGATGGAAGGCGGCACCGTCGAGGTGCGCCTAAACGCGACCGAGCGACCAGCAGCGCGCGAGCTAGCGGGCAAGCCAGTCATCAT
>JBKJKL010000186.1:0-5340 GCA_046597485.1 Chthoniobacterales bacterium | reverse complement strand
GGAGCAGCTCATAAAAGCCGAACGGCCGGTGGTCAGCTTTCCCATTCGGGAATACTGGATGGATATCGGACGACACCAGGACTACGCCCAGGCACAGGAAGACACGGTAGGGGAGAGGGTCGCTTCGTGAGCTGGGAGGGACGGCGAGTCTTAGTTACCGGAGCCGGTGGTTTCATCGGCAGTCATCTCACCGAGAAGCTGGTCGAGTTGGGCGCGACGGTGCGCGCTTTCGTGCACTATAATGCGCTGGGATCGGCCGGTTGGCTGAGTGATTCCCCGCTGCGCGATCAGATGGAAGTCTTTGCCGGTAACATTGTCGACCGGGATAGTGTTACAACGGCAGTCGCGGGGCAGGATGTGGTCTTCCACCTCGCGGCCTTGATTGCGATTCCTTACTCCTATCATGCGCCGGCTTCATATGTTCAGACCAACATCGTGGGCACCTTGAACGTGCTCCAGGCCAGCCGTGGAACTGGTGTGGAGCGCATCGTGCACACTTCGACGAGCGAGGTCTACGGAACGGCCCGGCAGGTGCCGATCAACGAAGCGCACCCGTTGCAAGGACAGTCTCCTTATTCCGCGAGCAAGATCGGGGCGGACAAGATGGCGGAAGCTTTTTACCGTTCCTTTGATCTTCCGGTCGTGACGGTGCGGCCGTTTAATACCTTCGGCCCGCGGCAATCGGCCCGGGCGGTTATCCCAACGATCATCACCCAGCATCTACAGGGCGAGACCGTGCGGCTAGGCAGCTTGGAGCCGACGCGGGATCTTAATTTTGTCTCGAATACCGTGGACGGATTCGTGGCCGCGGCGGCTTGCAAGGAAGCGATTGGTCGGACGATTAATCTGGGCTCCGGCCGGGAAATCTCGATCGGCGCGCTGGCGCAGCTCATCGGCCAGGCCATCGGTAAGCCAATTCAGATCGAGACGGACGAGAAGCGCATTCGTCCGAAAGAAAGCGAAGTGGAGCGGCTCCTCGGCGATAACACTTTGGCGCGAACTCTCCTCCAGTGGGAACCGGCGGTTACCCTGGAGGACGGGTTAGCTCGCACGATTGAGTGGATCCGCCGCCATCTGGGTCACTATCGGCCCGGGTCCTATGAGTTATAAGACAGGTTCGTCGATCGTCGAACTGAACAGAGGGACCGCAGCGCTCGACGTCATGTTTCCCGACGCGAGTCGGATGCCCTATTACATTGTTGCCCCGGCTTACACGCGATTCAGCGCGGGAATCAAGGTGCTTCATACCTTGTGTCATCTGCTAAACCTGCGAGGGCAAAGTGCGTTTGTGGTTAGCGCCGAGGTCAATCCGGACCTGGTAACACCCATCTTGACCCATCAGATCGTTGAGTCGCACTTTCAGGCAGGTCGCACCCCGATCATTATTTATCCGGAGCGAATGACCGGGAATCCGCTGAATGCGTCCTGTGTGGTGCGTTATCTTCTGAACATCCCAGGGCTGCTCGGCGTCGAAGGAGGTTTCGGAAAAGAAGACATTCTCATCTGGTATTGCGACCATTACCGGAAAGCTTGCCACGGGACCGAGCCTATCCTTGAGATTCCGACCTCGGATACTCGGACCTTCCATCCGCCAACGGATGGAATAGAGCGTGAAGGGTCTTGTTTCTACGCCGGCAAGTTTCGGATCTTCTCCGGCGAGGAACTTTCCCCGATTACCAAGGACAGCGTCGAAATTCCTTTCGGCGGCGATGGAGTAACGACGCAAGCGCAGATGGCAGAACTCTTCCGGAAGTCGGAGATCTTTTATGCGTATGAACCGACGGCGTTGGGGCTGGAAGCAACCCTCTGCGGTTGTCCCTGCGTTCTGGTGCCCAGTCAATTTCACCGCAAACCCGCGGACCGTCCGGCGCTAGTCTGGCCGGGAGTCGTCTGGGGGGACGACGCGGAAGCGATCGCCCTCGCCAAAGCAACAGTTCACGAGTCTCTGCCAAAATACGTCGAACTGGCAGAGACAACCCTGCGGCAACTGGATGACTTCGTTTCGCTGACGCAAGGGGCAGCCCGAGCGATCCCTTATCGGGAGAAGATCAGGCTGGTGGATCCGCACGCCCCGCTGCCGCAGGTTCCGCCGCTCCCGCCCAAAGAACGATTAAAGAATACTGCCAAGGCGTTTCTCGGGCGCATCCGCTAACACCGAGCTTGCAGTTTGCCAAGTAGCTCACAGCCGCCCCCGGTTTCGGTCTGCATCCCGGTTTATAACGGGATGCGCTACTTGCGCGAGTGCGTCGATAGCATCCTCGCGCAGGACACGGCAGACTTCGAGTTGGTGGTGACTGATGATGCTTCCACGGATGGTTCGTTTGAGTATCTGCAGGAGGTAGCAACACACGATGCACGCCTCCGCTTACTACAGAACAAGAAGCGGCTCGGCCTGGTAGGAAACTGGAACTGCGGTGTCGGCGCGGCGCGCGGCGAGTGGGTGAAATTAGTTTTCCAGGACGACGTGCTTTTTCCGAACTGCCTTTCGACGATGCTAGCTGTGGCGCAGAAGGAGGGAACAGATTTCCTCGCCTGCCGCCGCGACTTCATCTTCGACGAAGACACGACGGCTGAAACGCGCGCTTTCTACGAGGAGAATGCGCGGGAGATCGATGGGTTCTATCAATCCGGTAATCACGTCACCCCGGAGGCTTTCGCTGCGGCCACGCTCCAGCACATCGGTCGCAATTTTGTCGGCGAACCGACAGTCACTCTCTTGCGACGAAGCGTCTTCGAGCGATTTGGCCTGTTCAATGAGCATCTAATCATGAGTTGCGACTCGGAGTTCTGGTCGCGCGTCGGGACCAACTGCGGACTGACTCACGTTTCAGAGACGCTGGCGCGTTTTCGCGTTCACCAAGGATCGACCAGTGCAGGCAATTTTGGGCAGCACGGGTTCCGCACCGTCCGGCTGGATCCGATGGTGATTGCGCACGAGTTCGCTACGCATCCGGTTTACGAGAAGCTGCGCCGTTTTGCAGCGGCCAACCTCGGGGCGCACTATGTGGAAGATCAACTCATCCAGCATGTGCAGCGCGCGCTGGCAGCAGCGGAATTGGAGTTGGCCGAGCCGACCCTGCCTCAGGTTCTCGATCAGGTAGCCGCGCCGCTTCCGCGTCTGCGGCGGCTGATTTGGAAAGAGCGTTTTCGACTTTGGACCGAACGCCGGCCTGTGTTTCGCTACGTTGCGCGGGCGCTCTCCTCCCTTTGCCGACTCTCAGGTTTGCCATTTAGATCGAAGCCGCGGTAGCGATTCGCGAGGACGCCGTAGAAACGTCGGCACGCTTTACGTCTTACTCATTTCTGGTCGTAAATGGAAAGCTGATCGGCGGAATATTTTCCAAAACTAAACAGCTTTCCACCAGCCGCTTACACATATAGTCGACCGTTTTGGCACGGCTGTTATGTCTGTGGGTATGACACTTGCATGCAGCAGCACGTGTCTGAGTTTATCTTTCGCGGTAAACACGTGTTTACTGCGATTTTTGTTGTTTTTCTAATCCTCGCGTCGCGCTCACTCGAGGCGCAAAGCTGCGGAAATGCCATCGCTTGTGAGAACCTCCTCACTGGCAACCTGAGCAGCGAATGGGACGTGGTCGGCACCGGCGATCCCACCATTCAGGGCTTCGCGACCGATATCAGCGTAAACCGCGGGCAGACGGCTACGTTTAAGATCAGCACCACGGCGAGCTCCTACCGCATCGACATCTACCGGCTCGGTTACTACGCGGGACGCGGCGCGCGGAAGGTTGCCACCATCAACCCCACTGCTTCGCTGGCGCAAAATCAGCCGCAGTGTCTGCGCGATGCGGCCACAGGTCTGATCGACTGCGGCAACTGGCGGGCGGCCTCTTCTTGGGTAGTCCCGAACAATGCAGTCTCCGGCGTTTACATCGCTCGCTTGGTCCGAGGCGATAACGGAGGCGCGAGCCACATCTTCTTCATCGTGCGCGACGATACAGGCGCGTCAGACGTACTCTTCCAGACGTCCGATCTCACCTGGCAAGCCTACAACGACTACGGCGGCGCGAACCTTTACGGCGTCGCGCCGGCAAACGGTCCGGGGCCCGGCGGCCGCGCTTATATGGTCAGCTACAACCGTCCGTTCGTGACGCGGAGCCTCGGACGGTTTGAGGTTTCGTTTCTCTTCTGGGCGGAATACCCGATGATTCGCTGGCTGGAGGCGAACGGCTACAACGTAAGCTACGCCGCTGGCGTGGATACCGATCGCCGCGGCAGCGCGACGCTAACTTCACACAAGGTCTTCCTCTCCGTCGGTCACGACGAATACTGGTCGGGCAACCAGCGGACGAACGTCGAAGCCGCGCGGGGGGCAGGGGTGCATCTGGGCTTCTTCAGTGGGAACGAAATATTCTGGAAGACGCGCTGGGAAAACAGCATCGACGGCTCGAACACGCCGTATCGGACAATGGTCTGCTATAAGGAGACCGAGGCGAGCGCCAAGGTGGACCCGAGCAGCAGCTGGACTGGCACCTGGCGTGATCCGCGTTACAGCCCGCCGTCGGACGGAGGACGACCGGAGAACGCGCTTACCGGCCAGCTCTACACGGTCGGTTCCTGGCGGCAGGACCCGATCGTTATCTCAGACATCGAAGGCAAACTGCGCTTTTGGCGCAATACAGGATTGGAGACGTTAACCGCTGGGCAGACAGCGCTACTTCCTGCAGGTTATCTAGGTATCGAATGGGATGAGGTCGTCGACAACGGATTTTTGCCAAAAGGCGAGATTCTCATGTCAACGACGGCCTTTCCTGTAGAGAACTACTTGCAGGATTATGGAGTAAATTATGCCCCTGGGCGGGCGACTCACCATTTGTCCCTCTACCGTCACAGTAGCGGCGCTTTGGTTTTCGGGGCAGGCACCATGCAGTGGTCCTGGGGTCTGGATGCTACCCACGATTTCCGGTCGGACCATCTCAACCCCGGTGCGGATAGCCGCGTTCAACAAGCCACGGTGAACCTACTAGCTGACATGAATGTCGCCCCCAACACGCTGCAACCTGGACTCATCCCGGCCGCTCCTTCCGCGGACCTCTTCCCGCCGAGTTCGAGTGTACTCGGTCCGACCAGCCTGACGATTCCCGCCTGGCAGCCGATGACGGTCTTTGGCATCGCCACTGATCTCGGCGGTGGCCGGCCCGCGCTCGTCGAAGTCTCGCTCGACGCTGGGACGACCTGGAGCCGCGTGAGCAATAACGCGAACTGGTCGGCTTCCTTTACTGCGGGAGCGCCCGGAACGCTGACGATCAAGACCCGCGCCACGGATGATAGCGGGCGAATCGAAACGCCCGGTCCCGGGATTTCGGTCACGGTTACCGG
>JBKJKL010000059.1:0-11083 GCA_046597485.1 Chthoniobacterales bacterium | reverse complement strand
GCCCGGCTTGTCGGTGCGCTCGTAGGTGTGCGCCCCGAAGAAATCACGCTGCGCCTGAAGAAGGTTCGAAGGCAGGCGCGCGGATCGGTAGCTATCGAAGTAAGCGAGCGAGGCGCTGAAGGCGGGGACCGCCACGCCATGCGTGACCGCGGCGGCGACAGCCACGCGCCATTTCTCCTGCGCGTTCGCGATGATGTCGCGGAAGTAGGGATCGAGCAGGAGATTGTTCAACTTCGGATCACGCGCGTAGGCCTCGACGATGCGATTGAGGAACTTCGCGCGGATGATACAACCGCCCCGCCAGATGGTTGCGATGTCGCCGAAGTTCAGGTCCCAGCTGTAAGCCTTGCTCGCCGCACCAAGCAACTCCATCCCCTGCGCGTAGGAGACGATCTTCGAGGCGTAGAGCGCGTCGTGCACCGCGGCGATAAGCGCTTTCCGATCGCCGGAGAACTTGGGCGGCTGCGGCTGTGGGAGGATCTTCGAGGCAGCCACGCGGTCCTCTTTCCGTGAGGAGATGACGCGCGCCTCGACTGCCGCATTGATTGTGGAGATGACAACCGACTGGCTCAGGGCGGACTGCAGCGTCCAAAGGCCGGTGCCTTTCTGCCCGGCCTTGTCGAGGATGACATCGACGAGCGGCTTCCCGGTCTCTGGAACTTTCTTGCGGAAAATCTGCGCGGTAATGTCGATCAGGTAGCTGTCGAGATCGCCGCGATTCCAATCGCCGAAGATGTCCGCCAGCTCCTCCGCCGCGAGGCCGAGGACGTCCTGCAGAATCGCGTAGGCTTCGCAGATCAACTGCATGTCGCCGTACTCGATCCCGTTGTGGACCATCTTCACGTAATGGCCGGCGCCATCCGGTCCCATGTAACGGCAGCACGGTTCGCCATCCACTTGCGCGGCGATCTTACGGAAGATCGGCGCGACGATTTCATAGGACTCGCGCGAGCCGCCCGGCATCATCGACGGACCCTTGAGCGCGCCCTCTTCTCCGCCGGAGACGCCACAGCCGACGAAGTGGATTCCTTTTTCGGCGAGCTCGCGGCAACGCCGTTGAGTGTCGGTGAAGAGCGAATTGCCGCCGTCGATGATGACATCGCCTTTCTCGAGCAGGGGGACGAGTTGACCGATGACCGCATCGACCGGTGCACCGGCCTTGACCATGATCATCGCCTTCCGCGGCCCTGACAGGGCGCCGACGAATTCTTCCATGGTGCGCGTCGGCACGATGTTTTTTCCCTTCGCGCGCTCGGCGGCAAATTTTTCCGTGACCGATGTGGTGCGGTTGAAGACGGCCACCGAGAACCCTTTCGATTCCATGTTGAGAACGAGGTTCTCGCCCATAACCGCCAGGCCGATGAGGCCGATATCACATTGCTTCGCGTTCAAATTGGTTTCTCCTGATGTGGTTGCCCCTCGGCAAATTGTTTAGCACTCATGGCATCTCCAGTCTGTGAAGTTTTCCTGACCACGGCGCCGATCCCGACGCCGAGGCAAAGCTACACCGACGAGACCGGGGGCGTGGTCGATTTTTGGGGCGTGGTCCGCGCGACGGAGGAAGGGCGCAAGTTAAGCGGGATCGCATACGAGGCGCACCGCTCGATGGCCGAACATCAACTGCGCGCGATCCTGGACACAGCCGCGCAGGATTTTCCCCTGCATGAAGCCGTCATCATTCATCGCCTTGGCTTCGTCCCGGCGGGTGAGGCATCGCTCTTCGTTCGTGTCGGCAGCCGGCATCGCGCGGCGACATTCCAAGCGAGCGCCTGGGTGGTTGAGGAGTTGAAAAAACGCGCGCCGATCTGGAAGCATGTCCGCTACCTCGCGCCCGCCGAGACGGAGGCCGCGGTATGAATTGGGCCAATCGCCTCACTCTCAGCCGGCTCGCGCTCACCGTCCTTTTCGTCATCGCGTTGAACTCCGAGTGGCCCTTCGGCCGCACCGTTGCACTGGTCCTCTTCATCATCGCGGGCGTGACGGACTTTGCCGATGGCGAGATCGCTCGGCGCTATCGGTGGGTGACCAACTTTGGAAAGCTGATGGATCCGCTGGTCGACAAGATCATGATCGCGGCGGCCTTCATCTCGCTCGTGCCGCTGAAGGCGATTCCGGCCTGGATCGCGACGGTCATTGTTTCACGTGAGTTTCTTATCACAGGCCTGCGTCTTCTCGCCAGTTCGCAGGGGCAGGTGCTCGAGGCGGAACGTCTCGGCAAACACAAGACCTCCTGGCAGATCGTGACCGTGGTGTTCTTTCTCGTCCTGCTCGCGGCGCGTGAGCTCGAGTATGCCAACCCCGAAAGCATCTGGTGGTCGCGCGCTTGGCAGGCGGGCGGCACCGCCCTGCTCTGGATCACGGTCGCACTGACGCTTTACTCCGGTCTCGGCTACGCATGGCGCCACCGCGCCATGGTGACAACGGATCGCTAGGACACCCCTCCGCGAAGACGCGGACTAGAAGAAGCTCTGCGGCACCTCGACGCGATCGCCAGGCTGCAGCTTTATGTCCTTCGAAGGATCGCGGCGGGATTCACGCACGTCGAAGACGCGCACATTATTGCCGCGCAAGACGCGCACTTTCCGCTGATCGGCGAAATCGTTGAAACCACCGGCCGCGTTGATCGCGGCGAGCAAGGTCATATCTTCTGTGAAAGGCACCCGGGACGCTGTCCGGACCGCTCCGCCGATATTCACGAAACGCGCCTGCGGCTGCATGATGATCGTGATCGTCGGGTTCGAGTAGATCTTGTTCGCGCGATAAGAACCCTCGATCGACGACGAAAGCTGCGAAAGGGTAAGGCCGTCCGCTTTCACCTTGTTGATGTAGGGAAGATTCACCGAACCGGTCGAGTCGATCGTATAGGTGTTATTGACCTGCGCCTGCTCCTCCGGCGGGACACCGGCGATCTTCAGTTCAAACGGGTCGCCGATGCGCAAGGTGGCCTGCGCATGCATAGAGAGCACCGCGGCGAAGAAGAGAAGAAGGGAGCAGGAAATCCGTCGCATTTTTTTAATACTCCTCGGAGTCGGAATGACTGCCATTGCTCGTGCTGCTGGCCGCGGCCGTCTTGCGCGATTCGCGCTTCGACTCTTTATCGCGCGGCTGATAGTAGCCGTAGTAGTTGGTGTAGTAGTAGTAGTTCTGGTCGTGCTTGAGATCGACGTTGTTCAAGACCACGCCAAGGACCGTGCCACCGACGCCGAGCACCGCCTGCTTCACGCGGAGCAGCATGTTGCGCGGGAACCGGCGATGCTGCACGACCATGATCGTTTGGTCGACCTCGCTCGCGAGGACGGAGGCGTCGCTTACGCCGAGCATCGGCGGCGAATCGAAGAAGACGAGGTCGTAGCGAGTCTTTAATTCCGCGACCATGTCGGACATGCGTTGCGAGTTGAGAATGCCAACCGCGTCGGCGGGGAGAATGCCGCTCGGCAGGACAGAGAGGTTCTCCACCGAGGTTGGGAGGATCACGTCCTCTAGGCGCATGTCACTCGTGAGATAGTTAGTCAGGCCGACCTTATTGCTCAAGTCGAAGAAACCGTGCTGCACCGGCCGTCGGAGATCGGCGTCCACGATGAGGGTGGTGTAACCACCTTGCGCGGAGATGAAGGCAAGGTTCGCCAGCGTGGTGGATTTACCCTCGCCCGGCCCACCGCTGACCATCGAGATCGCGTTCGCCTCGGGATTCTTGCGGTTGAACTCGATATTCGTTCGCAAAATTCGGTAAGCCTCCGCGTCCGGGGTATCGCCCGCCTCCTGGTGCAAGAGTTTGATATTCTTCGGGATGATCGCGAGCACCGGCACACCAAGGAGACCCTCGACGTCTTCCATCGTCTTCACGCTCGTATCGAGATATTCGATGAAGAAAGCGAGACCGAGGCCGATAACGAGACCAACGAGCGCGCCGAGCGCGAGGTTTAAGCCGACGCGGGGGCGAGCCGGATAGCTCGGTGGTTCCGCGACCTGCTTTACA
Source organism: Chthoniobacterales bacterium (assembly GCA_046597485.1). Lineage (GTDB taxonomy): Bacteria > Verrucomicrobiota > Verrucomicrobiia > Chthoniobacterales > UBA10450 > JACCTI01. The sequence goes on along the minus strand of JBKJKL010000059.1, from coordinate 7,107 downwards.
CTGACCGCCATGCGAGGCATGGCCAATTCCATCATCTGCGTCTGGGCGCGGGTGCGAACGCCATCGAGGAGGGTCTTCTCCTTGATATAATTGTTCTTCGAGCGCGTGTAATTAGCGTTCGTGTTCTTGGAGGAAAGCTGGCGGGCATTCAACTGATCGAGCCGGCGCCGCAATTCATCACGCGTGTTCTCCGCAGCCGACAGGTTCTTCGCGAGACCGGTCCGGATGATCGCGACCTGCTCTTCGAGTTGACGAGTGTAAACATCTTTCGTGGCGCGAACCGATTTCAACTTCGGATGATTCTCGGCGAGGCCGGAGTTCAGGAGCATCGCTTCCTGGGCCGAGGATTCCTGGTAGAGCGGCAGCGTCTTGAGAACGGTCGGATCCTGAATATTCAGGGTCGGCATCATCCGCATCAGGTCTTCACCCTTCAACTTCTCGATATTCTGCAACTGCGAGGAGAGCTGCGCGACCTTCGTCTCGGACTCGTTCAACTCCTGCTCTTGCTTGACCACGATGGTGTTGATCGGCGTATTGGTGTCCTCAGTCCCCTCGGGATTCAAATCGATGATCCCCTCTTCGTCGCGGATCCGGGCGACCTCGACTGCTACGTCGTCCACCTTCTTCTGCTGCTTGGCGACCTCGTCATTCATGCTCGCGAGCGCGCGATTCATGATCTCTTTTTCCTCCTGCACGCGGACGTCCTGATAAACAGCAACGATCTTGTTCGCGATGTCCGCCGCCTCCTGCGGATCGGTGCTGAGAACGCTGATTTGAAGCAGGTCGGTGTTGCGGACTTCATCGACATCCAGCTTGCTGCGCAACCGCGCATAGGCTTGTTCCTTCGACGGCCGGATCCCGTTCCGGGCCCACTTGTCCTGCAATTTCAGGTCATCAATGACCGGGTAAAGAATGCCGGTGCGCTGGATGACTTGGAAAACAGTCGGTGCGAGCTGCGGATCGTGAATCGGCATGTTCGGGTCGAGACCCTGGGTGAAAATGCGCGGATTCTGCGCCGTCGACCGCACCTCGATGAAGACCGACGATTGGTATTCCCGGGGCTGGAAATAGGTGACGATGGCGGCCGTCAGCAGGACCAAAAAGAACGCGAGGAGGATGAGAACCCACCGGACGCGGATGACCCGCCAGTAATCGAGAAAGTGAAGCTTAGCTTCTTCGGTGTGCGCCATAAGAATTTCGGGGGAGCGAGTACAGAGGCTACCTTAAAAAGGCCTGGAAGCAAAACCGAGCTGTGCTCGGCAATCCTTACCAGGTGAAGGTCGCGCCCGCGTAGAACTGGTTCCGCGAGAACTCGCGGAAGAGCGAAGAGGGCGAGAAGAGCTCGGTGTGCTGGTAGCCAGCGTCGATCGCCCAAGTGCGGTTGATCGCGTAGCGGGCCGAGAGGCCGAGATCGAACGAGTCTTCGTTGAAGGAATTCACGACGCCGGTCTGCTGATTGGTGTCGTGCTGGTAGGCGACATTGAGCGCAGCGCTGATGCGGGAGGTGAAAGCGTGACGAAGCGAGAGCGTCGTCCGATAGGTCTCGCGGGCGAGCGCATCCGGCACGTTCGGCTGCTCGAGCGAGTAGCGATTGAACCACGAAATGGTCGTATTCTGCGCGATCGAGTAATTGACCGTCGCCTCGACATACGGGGCGGTCTGAGTGTCGTCGATGTTACCAAAGACCAGCTGCGGATTGTCATCAAAGCTGCGGACCTCGAGACCGGCGCGGAGCGAGGCGTTGAAACGCGGGCTGAAGCTGTGATCGAAGCCGGCAAGGAAGAATTGCGAATACGAACCCCGATTGTTATCGGCGACATAGTCAACCAGCCCAAACCGATACTCGCCGACAAGTGTAGTCGTCGGAGTGAGGAGGAAACGGAACTCGTTGCCGAAAACGTGTTCGTAGCGGTCCTCGAAGAAGCTGATCGTGTTGTCCTTATAATCGATGTAGGAAAAGGTGTAGCTGGTCGCGGTGGCGAAACGCGGCGCCCAAGTGTAGGCGACCGTGAATTTGTCCGTGGTCTGGAAGTAGTTTTGGCTCCGGCGATCGACGATAAAGAGGTTGTTGTTGAAGGTGTCGAAGCCTGGGCGGGTGAGATACGCGGCAGAGAGGTTGGCCGAAAGAGTCAGGCGAGGGCTGGCCTTGTGGATGATACTGACGCCGGCCCAAGCGTTCACTGCGAAATCTTCGCTGCTCTGGTTGGATTGGCCGTCGCCACGATCGAAGTAATACGTCGTGCTGACGCCGCCGGTCAGATTGATCCGGGTGCGCGGGCTGCCGAAATCGTAACCCAGTTGCAGAGACACGTTGGCGAAAGCAGAACCACGAGGGTCAACCGAGGAAAGATCGACGTTGTCATCGTAGCCTCCCCGCACAGTGACGCTGACATGGAACGGATTGGAGGAAAATTTGCCAAGGCCAAGATCCGACGACGATTTCGTGTCGTAAGTCTGTTTAGAGTCAACCTGGCTAAATCCTTCTCCGCCCGCCTTTGTCTCCGAGGCGAAGGAGAACAGACTGCCTCCGATTAGCACAACGGCGACCTTCGAGAAATTCAAGTGTTTCATAGTAACGCGGCGATACGGTTCAAATGCTGCGCAATTTACGTGCCCAGCCCCTCGCGGCCCGCAGAGTAGCGGCGCGAAAATTGTGCGGCAACGTTTTTTTTTGCGTTTTCAGTCTGTCTCCACGCCGGTTGTTTGTCATCAAAACTTCGCTTCTGTCGGCGCCGGCGGCTCCACTTTTGGCTTCGCTCCTTGTTCGGCCCATAGCGCAACGTGCCGATCGTAATAGCTTTTCAGGCTTTCGGACTTCGGATCGAGCTCAAGCGTCTCGCCATAAATCCACTCCGCCTCCAGGAAGCGCCCCGCCATGTCGAGTGTCTCGGCCAGTTCCAGCGCGTAGGTCACTTCCTGGGGGGCGAGAACGCGCGCGCGGGTGAAGGCCTCGATCGCATCGGTGTAGAACGATTCCGCCGCGAGCGGATCGGTCATGCTTTCGGCCAGTTGATTGCGCGCCATCCCGAGCCGGAAATGCAGGTCTGGGTTGGCCGGATCGTATTGCACCCCGCGTGTTGCCTCGAGGATCGCCACTGCTGGCTGGTTCTCACGGACGGCGACCCGTGCTTTCTCGGAGAAATATTCGCCGGGGAGAAGCCGCGCGCTCATTGACGCGAGGACGAAGGCGATTCCACCGAGCCCGAGGCGCCAGGCTTGATCCGTCACCAGCGGTCTTGCCAGGTTGCGATCGCGTTCGACCCCATCATTCGCAATCAAGGCGAAGACGAACGCGAGCAGGAGCGCGTTGGCCGGGATGTGGAGATTAAAGTCCACCACCTCATGCACCGCGAACGCCGCCACGGCCGAGATCGCGCCGATATTTAGGGCGAGGCCATTGCTAAAAAGCACCTCGGAAACAGCGACACGCTTCGGGCCTAGCCGCAAGAAACTGCGCGCCCCCCGCCGCAGATGCGCGGCCAGCAGCAGGCCCATGCCAGCGATGCCGACGAGCCCGTATTCGGCGAGGAGATGAAGGTAGTCGTTGTGGACATACACCGGGTCTCGCTGCATCCCGGCACTCCGAAAATAGCGGCCGTAATACAGGTAGGTTGCGCTCCCCGTGCCGTAGATCGGCGCCACTTTCCATTGCCGGAGCGCCGCATCCCAAAGGTAACGCCGAATGTCGCCCGTATCAGCCATGTTTTGCGCCCGATGGGTCAGGAATTGACTCCGCCCCACCAGACCGCCAGCCACCACCCCGAGGACGACGGCCGCGATCGCTCCCAGCCCCGTCACCTTCCAAAACAGTTTCGGCGTAGTCCGCCGCAACACGATCAGGCTCAAGATCGCGAAGACGATCAAGCTCGTCGCGGTGCTCACATAACCGCCGCGGCTCCCTGTTAAGACGAGGCCGACGTAGGCGCAGAGCACGAGGTATCCGATGAGCAGCTTCAGCCAGACTGGCCAGCGGCTCCAGCAGACGATGCTAATCCCAAAGATGCCGAGCACCTCGAGCAGGCCGGCGAGGTGATTCGGGCAAACGTAAAAGCCGCTCGCGCGCGCGCCGTAGTCGTAGCGCTGCAGCCAGGAGATCAGCATGAAGTTGTTTCCTTCGCGGAACTGGACTGCGCCGATAAGGACGTCGCCCAGCGCGAGGACCAGCAGGCCCGCGAGGAAAAACATGCGGGCATTGTTGCCCGTGAGGACAAGCGCAAAGGCGAGGTAAACCACCACCGTCGCCAGCGCGGAGTAGAGATCGCTGCGCGCGATGTAGGGCATCGGCGAGAACCAAATCCGCGCGAGAAGATAACCAAAGACAAGCGCGGTCACCGCGAGACAGACGCGGCACGGCGTCGGTTTCGTCTCGCGCACGGAGAACAGGAGGATAACGCCGGCCACTCCAAGCGTCACGTAAGTAGGGAGGCTAAAGATGAGCCGCGTGCCGCCGATCAGTATTTGGATCGCGACGAAGGCCGCGAAAAAGAGGGAGAGCGAAAGCCATTCGGCGAGAACAGGCAATCGCAGGCGTGGCTCCATTTTTAGATGAGAAAAGTGGGGCGACCGACGCCGGCCACAGGGGCAAAAGAAAAGCCGTTGCGACCTGAATCGCAACGGCTCTTCGGAAACTTATTCGCCGCTTCTTTAGCGGTTCATCACGCCCGTGACCACGCAGGGGCCGAGGCGATCACCGGGGTGATTGCGGAGATGCTGCTCGGCGCCGGCCGGCGAGACAAAAATGGTTCGGTTGTTGTGGCAAATTGCCACCACGTTGCCCTGTCCGCCGCCGCCCGCGATCGTGCCGGGAGGAGGGTTCTGATTGCTCAAGCTAGCGCCTGGGCCGGGTTCGCCACCACCACCGCCGCCAGGAGGCGGGAAGCTCGGCGCGCAGTTCGGCGCGAGTTCCAGTGCAAGATTGGTCAAGGCGCTCGCTTTATCCGGCACCACGGAGATGATCGCGCGCAGGATGCGGCCGAGAAGGTCGCAGTTCTGCTCGTTCACCCCAACACAACGGAAAGCCGTGCGCAGGATTTCGGCAGCAACCAAAGGATGCGCTTGAGCGGCGCGGCGAGCGAGTTGCGGTGCTCGCTGCGGGTTCGCCTGGATAGCGGTGCAGAGATCGTTCATAGCCCGCTGATCATTGGCCGACATGCTTTGCGGCGACTGTCTCTGAGCCGAGCTCGTCGAAACGGTGGCAGCCCAAATACCCATGCCAAGCACGAGGGCGAGGATGGCGATGCGATGAGATTGCAGAAGGAATTTGTTCATAAAAATAGTCCGGCAGAGTGTCCCGAAACTCCGTGTGTAGTAAGACCCTGCTGCGAGACGGTCAAACACAAATTTAGGAGTTTGCGTAATCTAGTAGCCAGAAGCAGGCCAGCGGGTGAAGGGAATCGAACCCTCGTCAGTAGCTTGGAAGGCTACAGCTTTACCATTAAGCTACACCCGCAGAGGCCCCAAGCTGCCGCGCACCCGGAAACCTGCCAAGTCCTTTTTCATGAAGTCCGCGCCCGCGTCGCCCCCTTCTCCGTTCGTCCTCGCCTCGAGCTCTCCGCGCCGCCGCGATCTTCTGGCCGAAGCCGGTTTTGTCTTTGTCATCCGTCAGCCGGTCGGGCACGAGAGCGACAGTGAGGCACTGAGCATGGCCGAGCTCACGACGCTGAACGCCCGCCGCAAAGCGCGCGAAATCGCGGTGCAGGAACCGGAGAGCGTCGTCCTCGCCGCCGATACTCTTGTTTCACTCCAGGGGAGCGTGATAGGCAAGCCGTGCGATTTTGCCGATGCTATCCGGATCATCCACCGCCTGCGCGGGCGGACCCACCAGGTCTGCACCGGCGTTAGCTTATGCGCGGGGCGCACGGCGAGGACGCACAGCTTCTGCGTCGTCTCCCATGTCACCTTTCACGAACTCGATGACCGCGCGGTCGTTGCCTACCTCGAGAAGATCTACCCGCTCGACAAAGCCGGCGCCTACGCCGCGCAGGGCGAAGGCACGGAGATCATCGCGTCGATCCGCGGCTCGTTTAGCAATGTAGTCGGCCTGCCGATGGTAGAGACGATCGCCGCGCTGCGCGCTTTCGGTGTTCAGCCGGCGGCGCGCTCGGCCGGGACGCGGTAGCAGATTTCCAGTTTGTTCCCGTCCGGGTCTTCGAAGAAAAACGCGTAGTAGTCGGGCGAATACTCGGCGACCAGCTCCGGTCCCTGGCACATCGGCGCGCCGGCGCGCTGCGCCACCTCGGCAACTCGATCGACCTCTTCGCGCGAATCCGCCCAAAAGGAGATGCGGTTTCCGTTCGGCTGATGGTCCGGATCCTCAATGAAGCCGAAAAACTCCGGCTTCCCCTCGCCCGATACGGTGAAATTTCCCCACTCCTCGTCGCTTAGGTCCCGCGTGAAACCGATCGCCGGCAACAGCTGCGCATAGAATTCCTGCGCGCGCGCCCTGTCTTTCACGCGCAAATCGATGTGATCAAAAAAGCGTGTCTTCATTGTGGCCGATTCTCATCCGGAACCGGTCGGGCGCGCAATCTTCCAGCGGAGGCACTCGTTAGGCCATGACTTCCGCCACGAGATTGATTAGCTTCCTCGCGCCGTGCCACTCCGGACCCTCCTCCTCTGCGCGGCTCTCTTCCTTGCTGGCTGCCAGCGGCGCAACGACCTCGTCTCCGGCACCATCGAAGTCGATGAAGTGCACGTCGCGCCGCGGATGGGCGGGCGCGTCATGAAAATTTTCGCTCGCGAAGGCGATCACCTCCAGGCCGGGCAGCCCATTGTGGAGCTCGACGCCGCGGAACTGCCCGCGCAGCGTGACCTCGCCCAGGCACAGGTCGACGCCGCGATACGCGACACCGAGGCGCAGGCTGCGCGGCTCGAGTTTCTGCAGGCCGACGCGAAACGACAGCAGGAACTGCTCAAAAATCGCACCGTCTCGCCGAATGAAGCCGAACGCGCGACGAACGCCGCCCAAGTGCAGGAAAAAGCCGGCGAAGGCGCGCAGATGCGCGTGACCCAGGCAAAGGCCAACCTCGCCGGCATCGAAACGCAATTAAACGAGATGAAAGTGGTCGCACCCGGCGACACCATTCTCGAAATCCTGAGCGTCAAAGT
>JBKJKL010000032.1:0-3737 GCA_046597485.1 Chthoniobacterales bacterium | reverse complement strand
AGGGCCGGAAGAAATCACCCGTGATATCCCGAACGTGAGCGAAGAAGCGCTCCGCAACCTCGGACCCGATGGCGTGGTTCGCGTGGGCGCGGAAGTGAAGCCGGGCGATATTCTCGTTGGCAAAATCACTCCGAAGAGCGAAACCGAACTCGCACCAGAAGAGCGCCTCTTGCGCGCCATCTTCGGTGAGAAGGCGGCCGATGTGAAAGACACTTCGCTGACGGTTCCCTCGGGCACCTACGGCATCGTGATGGACGTGAAGGTTTCTTCCCGCCGCGAAATCTCGCGCGAGAAGCTGACCCCGACCGAAACGAAGCGGCAGCTCAAGACGATCACGGAAGACAACAAGAAGAAGAAGGAAGAGCTCACCGAGCAGCTGACGGACGCTCTTTCGAACATCTTGTTAGGCGAAAAGATCCCGCTCGACGTGGTCAACGCTGAGACCGGCGAGATCATCATCCCGGCTAACCGCAAGATCACGAAGACGCTCCTGCGCAAACTGGCGAACGTTTACGATCACATCGAGATCGACCCGTCGCCGATCCGGAACAAAATCCGCGAGATCATCGCGAGCTACGAACACAAGTTCGCCGAGCTTGAACTCGAGCGGGAACGTTCCATGGATCGCGTGGAGAGCGGTGACGATGTCGACCCTGGTATCATCAAGCAGGTCAAGGTTTTCATCGCCTCGAAGCGCAAGCTCTCGGTCGGTGACAAGATGGCCGGACGCCACGGCAACAAGGGTGTGGTCGCGCGCATTGTGCCGGAAGAAGACATGCCTTATCTGCCGGATGGAACGCCGGTGGAAATCTGCCTGAACCCGCTCGGCGTGCCGAGTCGTATGAACGTTGGCCAGGTGCTTGAGACGCACTTGGGCGTGGCGGCGAAGGCGCTTGGTTTCAAGGTTGCGACCCCTGTCTTCGACGGTATTTCGGAAGCGAAAATCCGCGAGTATCTGAAGGACGCGAAGAAGCAGGAAGGCTTCACCTGGGTGCAGGAAAACGGCAAGGCGCGTCTCTTCGACGGCCGGACCGGTGACCCGTTCGACCAGGAAGTCGTGGTTGGCTACATCTACATGCTGAAGCTCGGCCACTTGGTCGCGGATAAAATCCACGCCCGTGCGGTCGGCCCTTACTCGCTCGTCACGCAACAGCCGCTCGGCGGCAAGGCGCAATACGGCGGCCAGCGCTTTGGCGAGAGGGAAGTCTGGGCGCTCGAAGCCTACGGCGCGGCCTACACGCTGCAGGAGCTACTCACCGTGAAATCGGATGACGTGCAAGGACGCACGCGCATCTACGAATCCATTGTCAAAGGCGACAACTCGCTCGAAGCGGGCACGCCTGAAAGTTTCAACGTGCTCATCAAGGAGATGCAGTCGCTCGGCCTCGACGTGAAAGTCGGCGGTCAGGCACCTACTGCCCTCCTCGAAAACATTGCCTAATTTCCTAACGAAAGATCTTTAATGAACGAACATTCCTGGCGTGAGTTAGTGGGTGAAGAGCGGCCGGTCGGATTCGACCAGGTCGCGATCGGTGTGGCGTCTTCCGACACGATGCGGTCTTGGAGCAAAGGGGAGGTGAAGAACCCCGAGACGATTAACTACCGGACCTTTAAGCCGGAAAAGGGCGGCCTCTTTTGTGAGCGGATTTTTGGTCCGACGCGTGACTGGGAATGCTCTTGCGGAAAGTACAAGCGGATTAAACACAAGGGTGTCATTTGCGATCGTTGCGGTGTCGAAGTGACGCTGGCGCGCGTGCGCCGTGAGCGAATGGGCCACATCGAACTGGCCGTGCCCGTCTCGCACATTTGGTTCTACAAGTGCATGCCATCGCGCCTCGGTCTCATGCTCGACATGAGCGCCCGTCAGCTCGAGCGCGTCATCTATTACGAGGACTACATCGTCATCGATCCAGGTAACACGCCCTTGACCCGGACGCAGCTTCTGAACGAAGGCGAATACCGCGAAGCGCAGGAACAATACGGCGAAGACTTTGTCGCCGGCATGGGCGCGGAAGCGGTCAAGAAGCTTCTTGCCGAAATTGACCTCCACAAGCTCAACAAAGAGCTCGAGGAAGCGATGGGGAATACGAAGAGCAAGCAGATCCGCAAGAAGCTCGCGAAGCGTCTTAAGCTGGTACAGGGTTTTGCCTCTTCGCATGCCCGTCCCGACTGGATGGTGCTGGACGTTCTGCCCGTGATCCCACCGGACCTGCGTCCGTTGGTTCCGCTAGAAGGCGGCCGCTTTGCGACCTCCGACTTGAACGATCTTTACCGCCGCGTGATCAACCGGAATAACCGGTTGAAAAACCTCCTTCAGTTGAAGACGCCCGACGTCATCATCCGGAACGAGAAGCGCATGTTGCAGGAAGCGGTTGACGCTCTCTTTGACAATGGCCGTCATGGTCGTGCCGTCACTGGCGCTGGTAATCGCCCGCTCAAGTCGCTCAGCGATATGCTCAAGGGCAAGGGTGGACGTTTCCGGCAGAACTTGCTTGGCAAACGCGTCGATTATTCGGGCCGTTCCGTCATCGTCATCGGGCCGGAGTTGAAGCTGAACCAGTGCGGGTTGCCGAAGAAAATGGCGCTTGTCCTGTTCGAGCCCTTCATTATCCGCCGCCTGAAAGACCTCGGCTACGTCCACACCGTTCGTAGCGCGAAGAAGATGATCGAACGACAGACGCCTGAGGTCTGGGACATCCTCGAAGAAGTAACCAAGGGCCACCCGGTTCTGCTGAACCGCGCACCAACCCTGCACCGTCTGTCGATCCAGGCCTTCGAGCCGCAGTTGATCGAGGGTGAAGCCATCCGCATTCATCCGCTCGTTTGTACCGCTTACAACGCGGACTTTGATGGCGATCAGATGGCCGTCCACGTCCCGTTGTCCGTCGAGGCGCAGTTGGAAGCGCGCATGCTCATGCTGGCACCGAACAACCTGTTCTCGCCCGCCAGTGGCAAGCCGATCACCACGCCGTCGCAAGATCTCGTCCTTGGTTGCTACTACCTCACGCAGACGCCGCGCAAGCTCGTCGCCGGCAAGGAAGCCGACCGCATGCCGCTCTTCGCCGACGCTACCGAAGTCGAATTCGCCATGGCGGAAGGCAGTGTGAAGGTTCACGATCGCATCCGTTTCAAGAACCCCGATCTCGGGAAGGCGACCGTCTATGGTGACGACACCAAGCACGTCATCGAAACCACCGCGGGCCGCGTTGTCTTCAACGAAATCTGGCCGCAAGGCGTGGGCTTCTTCAACAAGGCCTGCGGCAAGAAGCAGATCTCCGATGTTATCTTCCGCACCTACCAGGCGGCGGGTCATCAGGCCACGGTCGATACCCTCGACCGGCTCAAGGAACTCGGCTTCTACTGGGCGATGAAGGGCGGCGTTTCCATCGGCATCATCGACATGATCATTCCGAAGGAGAAGCAGATCGAACTCGACAACGCCTACAAGCAGATCGCCGTCGTCGAGAAGCAGTATCGTTCCGGTATCATCACCGACGGCGAGCGCTACAACAAGATCATCGACGTCTGGACCCACGCTGGTAACACCATTGCCGACGTGATGATCCAGACCCTCGAACACAACGAGGGCCGCAAGGAACTGAATCCCGTGTATCTCATGGTCGATTCCGGCGCGCGCGGCAATCGCCAGCAGGTCAAGCAGCTCGCCGGAATGCGCGGCCTCATGGCCAAACCCGACGGCTCCATCATCGAGCAACCCATCACCGCGAACTTCCGCG
>JBKJKL010000264.1:0-6639 GCA_046597485.1 Chthoniobacterales bacterium | reverse complement strand
ATCGTCCTCGGCAAAGACACGCGGCTGAGCGGTTACATGCTGGAGAACGCGCTCGTCGCCGGCATCACCTCGCTCGGGGTGGATGTGCTCGTCATCGGCCCGCTCCCCACGCCGGGCGTGGCCTATATCACGCGCTCGCTCCGCGCCGATGCGGGCATCGTTCTCTCCGCCTCGCACAACAGCTACGAGGATAACGGGATCAAATTTTTCCGGCACGACGGCTATAAACTGGACGACCAAATCGAGCACGAGATCGAGCGGCTCGTCTTCAGCGGCGAGATCGATAGCGTCCGCCCGACCGCGGGGAAAATCGGCCGCGCTCGCCGGATCGACGATGCGCTTGGACGCTACGTCGAGTTCGCGAAGGCAAGCTTCCCGCGCAACATGTCGCTCGAGAAAATGCGCATCGCGGTCGATGTCGCGAACGGCGCCGGATACAAGTCGACGCCGTGCATCCTGCGCGAACTCGGGGCGGACCTGATCGTCGCCCACAACGAGCCGAATGGGACGAACATCAACGAAAAGTGCGGCAGCACTTACCCGGCGGAAATCCAACGCATTGTGCGCGAGAGCGGCGCGCACGTCGGCATCTCGAATGATGGCGATGCCGACCGCGTGCTGCTTTGCGACGAGACCGGCGAAGTGGTCGACGGCGATGAGATCCTGGCCATCGCAGCGATCGATTTCCTGAAAGCCGGACGCCTGCGCGACAACACACTTGTCGCGACGGTGATGAGCAACTTCGGCCCCGATGAAGCGCTCGCCGCGGCCGGCGGCACCGTCCTGCGAACGAAGGTGGGCGACCGCTACGTGATCGAGGAGATGGTGCGGCGCGACTTGAACCTCGGCGGTGAGCAAAGCGGCCACATGATTTTTCGCGATTACAGCACCACGGGCGACGGGATCGTCAGCGCGCTCCAGATTCTGCGTATCATGAAGGCGACCGGGAAACCGTTGAGCGAATTGAAGCGCTGCCTCGCGAAATATCCGCAGGCGCAGCGGAACCTGCGCGTGAAAGAAAAGCCGCCGCTCGAGACTTTGCCGGACGTGATGAAGCTGGTCGGCGAAGCCGAAACCGCGCTGGACGGCAAAGGCCGTGTCCTCCTGCGTTACTCCGGGACCGAGCCGAAGATTCGCCTTCTGATTGAAGGCCGCGAGCTGGCGCAGATCGACGGTCAGGCGGACCGGATCGCGGCCGCCATCCAGACTGCCATTGGAGCCAATTGATGACTCTCGACCGGATCGTGGAAGCGCTTCTTTTCAGCGCGCAAAAGCCGCTCACGCCGCGTGAGCTGCGCGATGCGATCAAGAACGCGGGCGGTCCAGACGAGCTGGAGCCGAACGAATTTGCCAAGGCGAGCGAGGCCGAAATCGCGGCGGCGCTCGAGCAGCTGAAAGTGGAATACATCGAGCAGCAGCACGCCTTCCAGCTCATCGAACGCGCGGAAGGCTGGCAACTCGCGAGCGGCGCCGCTTACGCGCGCTGGGTGCGCGGTTTGTTCCCGGCCGCAAAGCCGCAACGTCTCTCCCCGCCCGCGCTCGAAACGCTGGCCATCGTCGCATATCGGCAACCGATCACACGGGCCGATATCGAAGCCGTGCGCGGCGTCGCGGTTGATGGCGTGCTGCAAAGCTTGATGGAACGCGGGCTGGTGAAAATCGGTGGTCGCGCCGAGGTCCCAGGTCGACCGCTTCTTTACGACACGACACAATTTTTCCTCGATCACTTCGGCCTGAAAAATCTGGACGAACTCCCGAACGCGGAAGAGTTGCGGAAACGCTATCTGCCGACCGCGCCGGTGCCGGAAGCAGCGCCAGCAGAAGGGCCCACGCCGGCGACGGAGGCAGCTGCGCCATTGGAAACGGCCGAGGCGCCTAACGAGAGCTAGACCGGCGTCAGTTCCCGCCGTTCGGCGGGCCGGTTCGGGCTGGTCGAGGCCAGCTTGAATTTCTGCATCTCGACCTTGATGAAGCTCAGGATGACCGGTGCGAGGATCATGCCCGGGATGCCCATGAGCTGCTCCCCAATGAGCAGGGCGAGGAGGATAAGCCACATCGGGTGCCGGATGCGGCCGCCGATGATCTGGCTGTTCAAAAAATACTCGAGCTTGTGCACTACGACGAGGAAGAGGATCGCGAAGATCGCGAGCTTGAGCGAGACGGTGAAAGCGATGCAGACGATGATCGTGTTGCTGAGCAGGTTGCCGACGATCGGGAGCAGGCCGCAGAGGAAAGTGACGATCAGGACAACGGTGGCGTGGCGCAAACCCGCCGCGAAAAGGAAGATCGCAGTGAGCCCGGTATTGACCGCGGAGATGATAATCTGTGCGCCGATGACGGTCTGGAAGCTCTGGTAGAGTGAGCTGAAACGGCGCCGGATTTCCGTGGTGTAGATCGAGTAGAGATTATCTCCGACGGTACGGCGTTCCGCTTCCGTCTCAAAATCCGGGTTCAAGAAAATGCCGGCTGCGATGACGATGCCGAAAAGGAGAAAGGCGAATTCCTTCGTCGCGATCCGGACGTAATTGCCGAGGTCGCCGAGCGTATGCCGCACGCCTTCGAGCGCGACCGTCTTCAGGCTTTCCATGTCGGTAAACGGCAACTCGATCCCGTGGGCCTGCGCGGATTGCACGACGGTCGGGATGGTCGTCTCGACAATTTCCGGCAACGCGACGACGGCCCGTTTTAGAAAGAAAACACAGCCGACAAAGACCGCCGCGAGCAGGACAATGAAGAGCAAAAGCGCGACCCAGCGGCGGCGCGAGTAGGCCAGCTTCTGCAGCGCGAGGTAGCAGAAAAGCGCGGCGACAAACGGCGTGCCGAGGTGGAGCACCGCCACCAGCACCATGAGGAGGGCGAAGAAGAGGTACGAGATGAGGACCGGGCGGCGCGGGCTGGTAGTCATCGTCATCAGGCGAGCAGCATAGGCCAAACTTTGCCCGCGCGCACCGGTGGCTTGATTGACTTCCTCCCGCGATACCGGACGCTCTCCCGCGATGAAAAATTACGCGTTCAAATCGGGCGGAGCACTCCTGCTCGCGTTCGTCATGATGTTTGGGCTGACCGGTTGCGGCACCTACAACCGACTCGTCACCCTCGAGCAGAACGTGAACAAGAAATGGGCCGACGTGCAGTCGGTCTACCAGCGGCGGGCGGACTTGATTCCGAACCTGGTGAACACAGTCCAGGGCGCAGCAAATTTCGAAAAATCGACTCTCACCGAGGTGACGAACGCGCGCGCCAGCGTCGGCCGCGTGCAGCTCGATCCGAACAAGGCGCCGACCGATGCGGCGCAGCTCCAGCAGTTCCAGGAAGCGCAGGGGCAGTTGAGCAGCGCGCTCTCCCGCCTCCTCGTGGTGAGCGAGAATTATCCGCAGCTGACCGCGACTAAAGGCTTCCAAGATTTGCAGGCTCAACTCGAAGGGACGGAAAACCGCATCTCGGTGGAGCGGAATAACTTCAACGGCGCGGTGCAGCAGTACAACACCGCGCTCGGCACCTTCCCGACGAACTTGCTGAACAAGATGTTTGGCTTTGTAGCGCGGCCGTTCTTCAACGCCCAGCCGGGCGCGGAGCGTGCGCCGACGGTGAATTTCGGTGGCTTCGGCAACAGTCCAGCCCCAGCCGCCGCGGCTCCAGCGCCTGCCTCGGCCATGCCCGTCCCGCCGGTGGCGATTCCTCCGGCCGCGGCTCCTGTGGCGACTCCGTAGCCTGAGGCATTGCATCCGATCAGGACGTTCGCCTTCGCGCTGCTCTTCTGCTGGGCAGCACTCGTTAGGCTGCCGGCCGCGGAGATCATGCCGCCGAAGCCGTCGGGCTATTTCAACGACTACGCCGGCGTCGTCGCGCGGCCGGCCGCGGACGAGTTAAACGAGAAGCTGGCGCAGTTCGAGCGCGAGACTTCGAACCAGGTTGTGGTGGCCGTCTTCCGCAAGATGGAGACGGACTCCGACATCGCGGATTACACGCAGCGGATCGCGGAATCGTGGAAGGTCGGCCAGGCGGACAAACGCAACGGCGCGGTCCTCTTCGTCTACGTGCAGGACCGGAAGATGTTTATTCAGGTCGGCTACGGGCTCGAGGGCGCTCTGCCGGACGCAACCGCCTACGACATCACGGAACGGCACATCAAGCCGCGCTTCCGCACTAATGACTACGAGGGCGGCCTGCGCGAAGGCGTCGACTTGATGCTGAAGGCAATTCGCGGCGAATACACCGGCACCGGTAAAACGGTCGCGGAATCGCGCAGCCAGAAAGGCAGCGGCGGCATTCCATTCCCCTTCCTCATCCTCGGCTTCTTTGCCTTCCTTTTCATTATGGGCCGTTTGCAACGCGGCCGGCGGAAGCGCGGCTGGGGCTACACTGGGAGCGGTGGACCATTCATTGGCGGGTGGGGCGGCGGAAGCGGTGGAGGCTGGTCGGGGGGATCGTCTGGCGGCGGCGGGTTCAGCGGTTTTGGCGGCGGCGGCGGGGGGTTCGGCGGCGGCGGCGGCGGCTCGAGTTGGTAACGATGCGGACGAAAGATTTCATCGCGAAGCTGGACCACGATCGGATCGTGCAGGCGATTGCCGCGGCGGAGGGTAAAACCTCGGGCGAGATCCGCGTCTTCATCCAGCGCGGCGAAGTGGAGGAGGACCCGCTTGAGTTCGCCACGAAGAAGTTCCACGAGCTACGGATGACGGAGACCGCGGAGCGGAACGCGATCCTCATCCTGGTCGCGCCGCGGGCGCGGAAGTTTGCCGTGGTGGGCGATGAGGGAATCCACCAGCGCTGTGGCGTGGTCTTTTGGGACAGCTTGGTCGCGACAATGCGGGAACACTTCCGTCGGGATGCTTTTACCGCCGCTCTGCTCGAGGCAATCGAGAGCGTGGGCCGGTTGCTCGGCGAGCATTTCCCCCGGCAGGACGACGACCGGAACGAACTGCCGGACGCGATCATCGAGGGCTGAGGGCCGCGCTTGCAAAAAGCGCCCGGCGGTGTTCATTCCACGTCCCGCAGCGAGTCGTCACACGTTGCGCCGTAGGTCCCTGGGGTTCCGTTGCTAAGCGGAAGCCGTACTCGCCAGGGGTAACCCGGCGCGGAGGATAAGAAGTTATGCCAGTTCGTTACGGCCGTTTTGAAATGCCGAAGACGCTCACCAAAGAGGAGAGCTCTGCCACAGAAACCTACGCGAAATTCGTCGCCGAGCCTTTTGAAGCCGGCTACGGACACACGGTCGGAAATTCCCTCCGCCGCGTCCTGCTCTCGTCGCTCGAGGGCGCTGCCATCACCGCGGTGAAAATCACCGGGGCGCAGCACGAATTCGCCACCCTGCCGGGCGTCGTGGAAGACGTCACCGACATTGTGCTCAACCTGAAGAAGGTGAAGTTCAAGTCGGCCGACGGCCACGAGCCGCGCAAGCTCGCCCTCGTCACGAACAAGGAAGGCGAAGTGACCGCGGGCGACATCACGCTCGTCCAAGGCTACGAAGTCCTTAATCCCAAGCAGCTCATCTGCACGATCGACAAGAAGCATAAGTTCGACGCCGAACTCGAAGTGCGCGTCGGACGCGGTTTCGCCACGGGCGACGAGAATAAGCGCGCCGATCAGCCGATTGGCCTCATCCCGATCGATTCCATCTTCTCGCCGGTCACCCGCGTGAAGTATGCGGTGGAGAATACCCGCGTCGGGCAGCGGACCGATTATGACAAGCTCATCCTCGAAGTCTGGACGGACGGCCGCCTCACGCCAGACGATGCGCTCTTGCAGTCGTCCGCGATCATGCGCCATCACCTCGATGTTTTCGTGAACTTCAACGAGGATGTGATCGAGTTCGACGAAACGCCGGCCGGTGTTTCCGAAGAGAACATGAAGCTGAAGAAGCTGCTCAACATGAGCGTGAACGAAATCGAGCTCAGCGTGCGGGCGGCGAATTGCTTGAACAACGCAAACATCACGTCTGTGGGCCAGCTCGCCCAGAAGTCGGAAGCGGAGATGCTCAAGTATCGCAACTTCGGCAAGAAGTCGCTCAACGAGATCAAGGACAAGCTGCTCCAACTCGGCCTCGGCCTCGGCATGAAATTCGATCCAGGCTTGGTCGACATCCCGGCTGCCGGGGTGGAAGGGAGCATGAACGGAACGGCCGCCGTGGCTGGCGCGTAGTTAATTTTAGAAGGATCAATCCATGCGACACCAAAACAAGACGGTGAAGCTCGGCCGCACGGCGGAGCATCGGAAAGCGATGCTCGCCAATCAGGTCTGCAGCCTGATCGAGCACCAGCGCATCAAAACCACCTTGGCCAAGGCGAAAGCGGTCCGTCCGCTCGCTGAGAAGATGGTGACCTTGGGCAAAAAGGGCTCGCTCCACGCGCGCCGCACCGCCCTCGCCACTCTCCGCCAGGCCGACGCGGTCAAGAAGCTGTTTAGCGACATCGCGCCACGCGCGGCAGAGCGAAAGGGCGGCTACACCCGCATCATCAAGCTCGGCCAGCGGAAGAGCGACTCCGCCCCGGTCGCTTTCATCGAGTGGGTCGACGCGCCGATTGTAACGGAAGAGCCCGCCTCGGAAGAAAAAGCGAAGAAGAGCAAGGCTACCAAGACGACCAAGGCTCCGGCGGAGGACGCGAAGCCGGCTCGGAAAAAGAAGGCAAGCGCCGATGA
>JBKJKL010000242.1:0-3372 GCA_046597485.1 Chthoniobacterales bacterium | reverse complement strand
CGCTCTTCGAACTCAAGCGTCGGAATCCGGTAGATCTTACCGTTCAAGGCGAGCGACTCATGGGCCGGAAGATCCCACCAGAGCTGATTCTTTTGCCCGAGCAGGAGTGCAAACTGGCGCCGGTATTCCTTGGGCCGCTCCCACGGAGTGAAGCCGAGGACCGACGCGCTGCCACTGGTAGGGTGGAGCAACCCTGCCAGCATCTTTAACGTGGTCGTCTTTCCTGCCCCATTCGGTCCCAGGAATCCAACACACTCCCCTTGCTCGATCGCGAAACTGACGTCAGCGACCGCGACGGTGGGTTCGTATTCCCGTCGGAACAATCCTTTAAGGGCGCCAGTAAGCCCCGGCAGCTTCTTGTAGGTGCGAAAAACTCGGGTAAGTCCCCGAACATCGATGGCAAGGTTGTTTCGCATCGTTGTTCAACCCCAACGCCTTCGGAGTGGAGCAGCCTTAGCGGCCAACGGCTATCGCGTTTGAGCCAGCCGACGCAGTCTCGAGCGAGTCCGGGCAGAGGAGATCTTGCCAAAAGCGAGTGGCGGCTGAATTACAATCGATCGTCATCATCGGATACTGGCCGAGGTAGCTCTCGCTTTGGGATTGGACAAAGCCGTTGCGAGCCATGTGGCTGAGCCCTGCAGGACCGGAAGCGATACTAAACCCGCTACTGAATTCCGTTTCCCACGTGACCTTAAACTGCTCCAAATCACACGCGAGGCCGTCATACAACATCGCGAGATGATCTGATGCCGCGCTGACGACTGAGGCCAGATACAGCGCGGGCTTCTTTGCGAGGGGCTCGAAGGTCCAGGGCTGTAGTTCACATTCGCTTATTTCACCAGCGAGCAGGCGATCACGCGATTCGCCTGTTGTGACGAGGACAGACAAGAGTGAAAAGATTTGGCGCCGGCCTACGACCGCCTGCCCGGTTACGGCCGCGCAAAACCAACTTCCCGAATTCGCCCAGGCTTGCATGTCCTTTTCTGGGAAAGTGAAGTCCGGGCCAAAGACGTTGTCTTCGAGAGAAGTGAGCTGCGGCAGGAGATCGAGACAATTCCAGGTATCGAGAACCTCGAGGGTCAGCGAGTTGAATCCAGCGGTAGCACGGCAAGGCCGCCGGAGGAGACCGTTCTGGCGAAGGGTGCTGACTCTGGCGTCCTCGACTGCGCGCATTTGCATCGTCTTTCTTAAAAGCAGCCGCTATGCCGCCCGAAGAGGGAAGCTCGCCGGCTAGCGGCCGGGTCCAGGCCCGGCACTGAGTGGCGCCGTAGTCGCGCCGTTACCGCCGAAGGTCCCGGTGGTAGATCCGTTTCCGCCGGAGCCGCTGTAGTTCGGATTATTCGTGAATACGCTTGCGGGTCCGGTCCCCTGCACGTTCACGACTTTGCCGTTGAAGATGTTCACGGTGTTACCCGAGATCGTCTTCACGCTCGTGCCGCTTAGCGTCACGTTATCGGTGAAGTTGACGGTGCCGTTACTGCCGCCAGCGTAGAGATTGATCAAGGAATCAGCGGAGATGGTGCTGCCGCCGACGTTGAGCTGACCGTTGGCGCCCAGCGCGCTGGCTTTTACGGTGCTGGCGTTCAGGTTCGCGTTCGTGACGTTCACCACGCCGGCTGCGCCGTTGTTGGTGATCTCGATCGTTCCGCGATCTGCGCGCGCGGTGCCGCTCACATTGATCGTCCCGCCCGCCGAAGTGAGCTTGATCGTGCCGCCGGGGCCCGGCGATGCGTTGTTGAGGAGCGAGAGTAACTGCGCGCTGCTCGAGACGCTGATTGCCGTGCCCGATGTCCTGTTACTCTTAATCGAGATATTTCCGCCGCGGCTGCTTTTTGCCGCGCCTGCACTCTCGGACACTTTGATCGTCGAGTGAATGGATGCGCTCCCGTTGGTAGCTACGTTCACGATTCCCCCATTACCGCCGGTGGCGACCGAGGTATCGTTTGCGCCTGTGGTGGCAGAAATAGCTGTGTTGATGACCACGTCCCCCGCGATCGGGTTTACGTCGGTGCCGATGTTAAGAGTCCCTCCGTCGCCGCCGGCCGCGCCCAGGGTGGACGCTGCGCCGCCATCGAGTGTGGCGCCGTTGATTCCACCGGCGCTGCTATCGAAGAAGATGGTGTCCGCCGCCAGGGTAAGGGTTCCTCCTGCTCCGCCGCCGCTGCCCACATAAGATAAGCCGCCGGAAGCGGAGAGACTAAAGGCGCTCAAGCGATAGGTCCCGCTTCCGCCAATGATCGCACCATCCGCGTGGATCGACTGCGTGGCGCTGATGTTGCTCGCGCTGATGTCACCGGCCGAGCTGATTTGGTCGAGACCCGTGATGTCACGGCCAGTCGCATCGATGCCGCTCGTGCCGATCAGTAGCTTACCGCCGAGGCCGGTGATAGCCTGCGTCGAAGTTAATCCAGACGCGTAGATGTAGAGAAGCGTTGGGCCGGTTAGCGCGGCGTGCAGATTGGCCGTTCCTCCGGCCAAGATTTGCAGGTATTTCGTGCTCAGCGTGCCGAAGAGATCAACCGTGGAACCAGCTGTGATCACCGCGTGGTCGACAAGAACGTTAGCATTGCTCGCCAGGCTCACGTTCGCCGGCGCATCGAGGAAGAGCCCCGCGGTCGGCGTGTTCACATTGGAGCCGAAATTCAGGCCCGAGGTGCGTTCATAGAACTGGAAGAACTTGAAGGCCGAGCCGGCGGTCGCGGCGAAGGTGGCGTTGTTCAAGGTGATGCCGCCGTTGGCAGTAAAAGTAAGCGAGTGCTCGAGGCTGACGTCCCAAGTGTAAGCGGACGTTCCGAGCGGCTCACCGATCGTGCTGTCGCTAGAGAAGCTGACGTTAAAGAGGGCTCCGCCCGACGTGGTAAACGTTGGCGTCCCGCTAATCGTCAGCGCGCTGAACCGGAAGGCGGCAGGGCCGAATGGATCGAAGGCCTGGTCGCCATGCGTGCTGTAGTCGGTATCGAAGTGACGCTGCGCGTCGTAGGCCGAGCTCCCGCCGAAAAGGAAGTACGAGGCCGGCCCGTCCTGTCCTCCGTTATAGAAGACCGCGCCAGTAAGGGTAGTTGCTCCCTGCGTGATCTTGGGCGTAAACCCGATCGTCCTCACATTTGTCGCGCTATCCAGGTTGAAAGACGGGTTGATGACTGGCGGGGTGTGTCGGGTCGAAGTTGGCGGCGGCGGCGGTGTGGCACCGATGCTTGGGGTTGGGCGCGGCGTGCTCGCCGCGATGGGTGTCGGGGAAGGCTGCGATGCGATCGGCGTTGGGAATGGAGTAGCCGTCACCGTCGGAGTCGGTGACGGCTACTCCATTCCCAGCGCCGCTCGCATCGCAGCCTTCCCCGACACCCCTCGCGGCGAGCACGCCGCGCCCACCCC
>JBKJKL010000239.1:0-13240 GCA_046597485.1 Chthoniobacterales bacterium | reverse complement strand
TCTTCACCATCAGCAAACTGGTCGAACAGTGCAACGTCGCGCCCACCGATATTGCGGTCTGACTGAAGGCTCAGAACTGACAACATCGCATCATGCCGCATCGCCGACATGAAGCGTCGCTCCAACCATCCGGGCTAAGGTCCGGCCATCGATGACCGCCAAAGTGTGAACGCCGGATGATTTCCGGCGCGCGAAGGGATTGACCGGCAACAATGCATATCTTCGGCATACCCGTTGAATTCATCCTGTTCGCGCTCACGCTGCTCGGCGTCGCGCTGTTTCATCACCACACCTTGCCCGTCGCGCTGACGGGGTTGTCGGCGATCATCCTCTACAAGCTGATCTTCACCGGCTTCAAATTCGGCGCCGGTATCGGCGGCTTCGGCCACCATATGGCGCATGAATGGGTGACGCTGGCCAATCTGTTCCTGCTGCTGATGGGATTTGCGTTGCTGTCGCGGCACTTCGAGGAGAGCCGGATTCCCGACGAGATGCCGGCGCTGCTGCCGGATGACTGGAAGGGCGGTGTCATCCTGCTGGTGCTGGTGTTCGTGCTGTCGAGTTTCCTCGACAATATCGCTGCCGCCCTGATCGGCGGCACGGTGGCGCGCAGCGTTTTCCAGGGCAAGGTCCATATCGGCTATCTCGCGGCCATCGTCGCCGCCTCGAACGCCGGCGGCTCCGGCAGCGTCGTCGGCGACACCACCACCACCATGATGTGGATCGCCGGCGTCAGCCCCCTCGCCGTCGTCGAGGCCTATGTCGCCGCCGTGGTCGCGATGATGATTTTCGCGGTACCCGCTTCGCTGCAGCAGCAGCGTTATTCTCCGATCGTCAAGAATCCGCCGAGCGGATTGAAGATCGACTCCATCCGGGTGTTCATCGTTGCCGCCATTCTCGTGGCAGCGCTCGCCGCCAACATCACCGCCAATCTGAAATTTCCGGCAACGCTCGACACGCTTCCCGTGCTTGGGATCGCGGTGTGGATCGTGATCCTGCTGACCGCGCCGCTGCGACAGCCGGACTGGTCGGTGATGCCGGAAACCTTCAAAGGCACGGTCTTCCTGCTGGCGCTGGTGACGTCGGCCTCGATGATGCCGGTCGAAAAACTTCCCGTCGCCTCTTGGCCGACGGCGCTCGGTCTCGGCTTTGTCTCCGCGGTGTTCGATAATATCCCGCTCACCGCGCTCGCGCTGAAACAAGGCGGCTATGATTGGGGCTTCCTCGCCTATGCGGTCGGCTTCGGCGGCTCGATGGTATGGTTTGGCTCCTCCGCCGGGGTCGCTCTTTGCAATATGTATCGCGAAGCGCGCTCCGTGACCGAGTGGGTCCGGCACGGCTGGTGGCTTATCCCGGCTTACGTTGTCGGCTTCCTCGCCATGCTCGCCGTCTGGGGCTGGCATCCGGACGTGCCAGCGCGCCGGTCCGCGGTGCCGCATCCCGCAGTCGTGCATCTGTAAAACGTCGCGTACTCGACTCCGCGCGCGCGATTCGTTATCGGTAAAGCCATCGCGCTCGCCGCGAGACCGATGCGCAAAATCAATCTCAAGGACGTTGCCGAGATCTCGTGGACTTCGCCCAAGGCAACCTTTGCGAGCTCGAGCAGAGCCATTTCCGAAGCGCTCGGGCGCGAACCGGAATCGACCGACGCGATGAAGCGCCATCCGTTCGATGTCGAGATCACGCGCGTCCCGCCGGGGCAGAAAAATTGCCCCTATCATTCGCACAGCGCGCAGTGGGAATTTTACCACGTCATCTCCGGCACCGGAAAAGTGCGCCACACCGCCGGCCTCGACGAGATCGGGTCCGGCGACGCCTTTCTTTTTCCGCCCGGCGAAGCGCATCAGTTGATCAACGACGGCAGCGAAGACCTTGTCTTCTTCCTCGTGGCCGACAATCCAATCGGCGAGTCGTGCCATTATCCCGACAGCAAAAAGTGGCTCGTCCGTTCGCCGGCACGCCGGCTCTTCCGCGGCGAGCCGCTCGATTACTTTGATGGCGAAGATTGAGGCGCCGCTCTTCTTCGCCACGCCGGCCGAGTTCCGCGCCTGGCTGGCGGAAAATTCCGAGACCGTGAGCGAGCAGTGGATCGGTTTTTACCGGAAGGCGACCGGGCGCCCGAGCATCACCTGGCCGGAGTCCGTCGATGAAGCATTGTGCGTCGGCTGGATCGATGGCCTGCGAAAGACGATCGACGCGACGAGTTACCAGATTCGCTTCACGCCGCGCCGGCGCGGCAGCAGTTGGAGTCTGGTGAATCTCGGACGCGTTGCAGCGTTGACCCGGGAAGGCCGGATGCGACACGCCGGCCTGAAAGCATTCGCTGAACGGGTGGAAGCAAAGTCCGGCATTTACGCCTATGAACAGCGGAAGGAGGCGGCCCTCGACTCCGCGGCCGAGCGGGAGTTCCGCGGGCACTCGAAGGCGTGGGAATTTTTCCAGGGGCAACCCGCCGGCTATCGCAAAATCTCCGCCTGGTATGTCATTAGCGCGAAGCAGGAGGCGACGCGCCGGAAAAGGCTCGCGCGCCTCATCGCGGACTCCGCCGCCGGCCGTCGCATGCAATGAACGAAAAACTCAGCGCCGGGAAATCCACCATCAACGGCCGCGGTTGCTTCGCTGCCGTCCGCATTCCCAAGCGCACTAAGGTCGGCGAGTTGCGCGGCGAGCGCATCACTAACCGCGAAGCCGTTCAGCGCGTCGCGCGCGGCGGCAAGGTGCGGATCTGCGAGATCGATCAACGCTGGAGCATCGACGCCAGCGTGGGCGGCGATGCGAGCCGTTTCATCAACCACTCCTGCGCCCCGAATTGCTTCAGTCGCATCCAGCAGGGGCACATCCTGTTCTTCGCGCTCCGTGACATCGAGGTGGGCGAAGAGATCTCGCTCGACTACACGCCATCGCAACATCCCGGCCGGCGTTGCACCTGTGGCGCGGCGACCTGCCGCGGCGTCATGTCGTGAAAGCGTTGTTCATGAAAGCACTCGTTAGTCTGGTTGCCCTGCTCCTCGCCCTCCCAGCCGTCGCGCAGGAGATCACGCTGGAGGAAGTGCGCGTCGAAGCCGTCTTGATCTCGCCGCTCGAGCTGCCCCTGAATCGCACCATCGACACGCTGGTGGAGCGGTTGCGTCTGAAGGACGAAGAGGAACGCGAGCGAACGCTTGGCGCCGCGAACAAGAGCAGCCTGACCACTGTCCTTGAATTGGCCCGCTACATCCCGATCCCACTCGGCGAAAGCACTTCGCGCACGGATCTTTTCCTGCGCGAAAATTACATGCGCGCCGACTTGAACCCGCGCGAAAAAAAATCGCTCTTCGAGCGCCGCTAGCCCGCGCCTAACGACGCCGGAAGATGCGACGGAAAAACGGGCGCGTGTCTTCCCCCGGCTTGCGCGCGTGCTTCCGCTTCGCCGACTTGCCGCGCTCCTTCTCGACCGCCGGGCTTGGCGAGGCACTCGTCCCGGCCGTCGCGTCGTCGGGCCGATTCTCGATCTGCACGAGCGCGCCGCGCTCCTTGAAGATCGCCTCCTTGTCGCCGCCGATGAAGTTTACCTGCCGCAAAATCAGCTCGTTGTTCGCGAAACAGCCGACGCCGAAGACGCGGTTCCCGCCCACTTCGCAATCCTCGAGAGTGAGCGACGATTTCTCCGAGCTCTTCTGCGGCAAGCCACTCTGCGCGCCGCGTTCGTTTCCCATGAAACGGCTGTCCTTCACGACCGCGCCGCCGTCGTTGTAAACGAGCAACCCACGGTCGCTATTCATGGTCACGAGAGAGTGGTGCAATTCGAGGAACGTATTGCGATCGCCAATCATGAGCCCGTCGCCGTTTTCGCTAAATTCCGTCTCCTCGATCTTCGCCGTGCTGCCTGCGTAAAGGCCGAGCCCGGTCGGATTATGGTGAAACTTCGAGTGCGCAATCTCCACCCGCGTCGGGGCATTGTTCGGATCGCCGGCCGAGAGCCCGATCGACTTTGCCCCGGATATTTCCACCTTCTCCAACGTCGCGCTCGCGCGATCGAGCAGTACGATCGCGATCTGCGCCGAGTCCGCGATGGTCGTGTCGCGGATGCTCGCGCTCGAGCCCTCGCCGGTGATCGAGATAGGCATCGTCGCCAGCACGAGCGGCCGCGTTTGCGCGCCGTTGCCGGTAAAGGTGCAGCCATCGATCTCGACCGTGCCGCGTTCGCTCACCGCCACGCCTTGGCTGTTCGCCTCGAAGGTCGAGTTCTTGATCTGGGCCCGCGCGCCGCGACTGATCGCGACTACTCCGTAGGCGACCTTCGCGCTGGCGCCATTTTCGCGGAAGTTGCTGCCGGTTATTACTAGGCTCGCTCCCTCCGTCACCACGATGCCGCCGGTGTTGCCGGTGAAGCGGCCATCGGTCGCCCTGACCTCCGTCCCATCGCCGGTCGCGATGACGATGCCGCCTTGGAGATCGCCCGTGCCGCTGCGCTCGAAAGCACACGACTGCAGTTCGACCTGCGCGCCGCCGGCGGCGCTCAAACCCGTCCGCGCCTCCGCAAATGTCGCCTCCCTCAGCACCACTTTGCCACCGAGCACGCGGAGCGCGACGCCGTTCGCGGCAGAGAAATAGGTGCTTGTGGCGTGAAGCTGCGCGTCGGTCGTCATGGTCAAACCGACCGCGGTGTTTGATTGCACGCGGCAGTTCTCGAGCTCGAGCGCGGCGTCTTCCGCGATCGAAACCGCCGGCACATCGCCCACGCCATCGACGACAAACTGCAGGCCCTGCACGGAAACGCCTGTCGTGAGAACGGAGAGACTCGCGCGCCCGGAGCTTTGGATAATGACTTCCCCCGGCGTGCCGACGAGCCGGATACTCTTCGTAAGCGCAAGGCCACTCGAATAAACGCCGGGTGGGATCTTCACCGTCGCGCCCGAGGCTGCGTCTGCGATCGCGGCCGCGAGATCGAACGGCTGCGGAAGAATGATGCTCTGATTCCTCGGTGGCTTCTCCGGCCGCCAGCCGCCGCGCCGAACGACTTCAAAACCCAGAGCCCCCGCGACCAGGAGAACAGCCAGAAGGAGAAGAACGGTCCAGCGGCTAAACGCGGCAGGCCGCGCCAGCCAGGCCGGCTCTTTCCATTCTCCCGGCGTCTGCCGCTCTCCATTCATCATCGCCATTCTGCCTCGGAGACCCGTAGCGGTCTTCGTGGAGGATCGCAGTAAGTTATTGCGGCAAGGCGGGAATTTTCCCTGCAGTGCAGCGCGGAGTTGAAGAGTCGCTGGTAGCCCGTGCTAGAGTCGCCGGATGTCGCCTCTGTTCATCCGCATCGCAGCCGGCTTCTGTTTTCTTGCAGTCGCACTCGGCGCATTCGGCGCGCACAGTTTGAAAGGCTTGTTGCAAACGAATGACACGATGGACATCTGGAACAAGGCGGTCCTCTACCACCTTGCCCACGCCGTTGCGCTCCTCGCGCTCGCCTTCCACGCAGCCGCCCACCGCGGGACGTTTTACCTGCTCGCGGCCGGGATCGTGATCTTCAGCGGATCGCTCTACCTGCTCGCGATCACCAACGTCCGCTGGCTGGGCGCGATCACGCCGCTGGGCGGGCTCTGTTTTCTGGCCGGCTGGGCATGGCTCGCCATGACGGCGTCGCGCTGATACGGTCTCGCGCCAATGTTCCGCGGACTTATCGAGACGCAGCGCCCGCTCGCCACCGCGGTCGTCTTCATCGCGGTCTATCTGCTCGCGCTCGCGATCGGGCGTTTCTTGAAACGGCGCGCCGGCGTGCGGTTTGGCGCGCTCTATCAGCTTTTCGCGCTCGGGCTCGCCTTCTATGCGGCACTCGGTGCCTGGGGCCTAGAAGTGCCATGGCGGCGGCACGTGGGCGCGGGCGTCGTCCTGCTAAGCAGCGCGGTCGTGGTCGCGCTGTTGAATCGTTTTCTCTGGGATTTCTATTTCGAGAAGCGCCGGCAGACGATCATCCCGCGCCTGCTCCGCGACACGATCGGTGCATTGATATTTCTCGTCATACTCATCGTCGTCCTGAGCGTCGGCTACCACGCGGAGACGCAGTTGAAGGGCCTGCTCGCCGGCTCCGGTGTGGCCGCGATTATTCTTGGCTTCGCGGCGCAGAATATCCTGAGCAGCGTCGTCGCCGGCATGTCGCTCCAGCTCGAGCGGCCCTACAAAGTGGGCGATTGGTTAAAGGTCGGCGAGATCTACGGCGAGGTGATGGAGATTCACTGGGGTGCGACCAAGGTGCGCACGAACGACGCGATCACCCTCCACATCCCGAACAACGAGATCGTTAAACACACGATCGTAAACCTGAACTACCCGACCGCGCGCTATGCGATGCGGATCAATGTGGGCGCCGATTACACCGTCCCGCCGAACCGGGTAAAGGATGCGCTCATGCGGGCCGCGACCCATGCCGCCGGCGTGATGGACGATCCGGCGCCGAAGATCTTCCTGAAGGACTACGGCGAATCTGCCATCCTCTACGAGGTCAAGTTCTGGATGACGAATCACGCGCTCTACAACGACATCTGCGACTCGATCCGGACGAACATCTGGTACGAGTTCAAGCGTCGGAAGATCAACATCCCTTTCCCGATTCGTACTCTGCAGGTGCAACGCCGCGCGCACACTTCGACCGCGGACGCGCTCGCCCCGGCGCGCGCCATGTTGCGGAAGGAAGCGCTCTTCTCCTGCCTGAGCGACGAGCACCTCGACGCCCTGCTCGGGCAGGCGGAATTCGAGCATTTCGGCCGCGGCGAGGAGATCATCGAGGAAGGCGCGAGCGGCGAGTCGATGTTCATCCTCCTGCGCGGGACTGCGCAAGTCTCGGTGGCGAAGAGCGGCTCGCGCATCCGCGTGGGCGTCTTGCGCCAAGGCGATTGCTTTGGCGAAATGTCGCTCCTCACGGGCGAGCCGCGCACGGCCACGGTGCGGGCAGAGCGCGACTGCGAGGTGCTCCAGATCAGCAAGTCCATCATGGCCGAAGTGCTGCGTGAATCACCGGGATGTCTCGAACAGCTCAGCTCCCTCCTCGCGCACCGGAAGATGGAGACGGAAGGCATCCTGAAAGAAGCGACCGTCCCGGAAGAACAAGAGGAGCGGGAGCGCGAATACACCGCCACTTTCTTGAAGCGGCTGCGCTCCTTTTTCGAGCTCTAAGATCCGGCTTTCCGACGAGCACGCGCGATTAAGCAGGGGAAGAGGCCAGCAGGCCATGAGTTAGGTTGCCAGCAGGGTAAAAGTCCCTAAGGTGTGCCGCTTTCCATCCCGACCCTAGTTATGAATTTCTTCGCTCTCTCGCTTCTCAATTCCGGCGTCATGATTTCGATGATTTTGGCGGTCGGCGGTCTCGTCTTCGCCTTCTTCCTCATCCGCGTGGTCATTAGCCAGTCGCCGGGCAATGAGCAGATGCGTTACATCGCCGGCGCGATCCAGGAAGGGGCCAAGGCCTACCTGAATCGCCAGGTGATCACGATCAGCGCGATTGCGGTGGTTATTTTCGTTCTCTTGGGTTTCCTGCGCGACTGGGTCACAGCGGTCGGCTTCGTTGTCGGCGCTGTCTGCTCCCTCGCGGCGGGTTACACCGGCATGCGCATCGCGGTTTTGGCCAATGTGCGCACCGCCCAAGCTGCCACGACCTCGAAGACGGCGGCGATGCGGGTGGCGTTCAACGGCGGCGCGGTCACGGGATTGCTCGTGGTTGGCCTGGCGCTCCTTTCGGTCGGTCTTTTCTACACGGTGGCGCGCCAGATGGTGCCGGGACGTGAGATCGCGAGCCTGGTCGGCGTCGCGCTCGGCGCGAGCTTGATCAGTGTCTTCGCTCGACTCGGCGGCGGTATTTACACGAAGGCGGCCGATGTCGGTGCGGATCTCGTGGGCAAGATCGAGAGCAACCTGGACGAAGATGATCCGCGCAACCCGGCAACGATCGCAGACAACGTCGGCGACAACGTCGGCGACTGCGCCGGCATGGCGGCGGACGTGTTTGAGACCTACGCGGTCAGCTTGATCGGCGCGATTCTGATCGGGTATCTCACGGTCAAGGCGGCCGGCGGCGGGGCGGACCCGGCGGCGGTGGTTTATCCATTCCTCCTCGGCGGCATCTCCGTCATCGGCGCAATCCTCGGCATCATCTTCGTCAACGTGGTAAACCTGAAGCCGGCCTCGGCGCTGATGGGTTCCGTCGGCGCGAGCGCGCTCGTCTCGGCCATCCTCTTCTGGCCCGCGACTCACATGATGTTTCCGAACGGCATCCCGATGTTCGTCAAGGGCACCACCCGCGCGGTCGGCACCTATACCGCGAACGGCCTCTACTTCTCGGCCCTCGTCGGCCTGCTCCTGACTGGCTTTGTCGTCCTCGTCACCAACTACTACACCTCGACCGCGTATCGGCCGGTGCGGAAGATCGCAAAGGCTTCGGAGACGGGTCACGCCACAAACATCATCGCCGGTCTGGCGATCGGCCAACACGCGACCGCTATCCCGGTCGCGCTCATTGGTCTCTCGATCCTGTTCAGCTACCACTTCGCCGGTCTCTACGGCATCGCGGTCGCGGTCATGAGCATGCTCTCGATGGCAGGGATCATCATCTCGCTCGACGCCTTCGGCCCGATCACGGACAACGCCGGCGGCATCGCAGTCATGAGTGAGTTGCCCAAGGAAGTCCGCCAAACGACGGACGATCTCGACGCGGTTGGCAACACCATGAAAGCGGTCACAAAGGGCTACGCGATCGCGTCGGCCGGCCTGGCCGCGCTCGTCCTCTTCGGTTCCTACGTCGAGGAGCTCCGCGCCCATTTCGGTTCGCGTGGAATCGAATACGCTTTCGAATTTTCGCTCAACGATCCGAAGGTCATCATCGGCCTCTTTATCGGTGGGTTGCTGCCGTTCCTCTTCACCGCCTTCAGCATGGACGCGGTCGGTAAGGCAGCCGGTGCGGTCGTGCGTGAAGTGCGCCGCCAGCTCGCGGCCAAGCCCGGCATCCTCCGGGGCGAAGACAAGCCGGACTACGGCGTCTGCGTCGATATCGTGACCAAGGCTGCATTGCGCGAGATGATCATCCCGGCCCTGCTCCCGGTTCTCTTTGTCTGCGTAGTGGCGGCCGTGAAACCGCTCGGCCCGGTCGTTCTCGGCGGTCTGCTCGTTGGCACCATTGTCACCGGTCTTTTTGTCGCGATCGCGATGACCTCGAGCGGTGGCGCTTGGGACAACGCGAAGAAATATATTGAAGAAGGCAATCTCGGCGGCAAGGGCTCGCCCGCTCATGCCGCTTCGGTGACCGGTGATACGGTTGGCGATCCTTACAAGGACACCGCTGGCCCGGCGATCAATCCGATGATCAAAGTGGTCAACATCGTTGCCATCCTGATCATCCCGATCTTCTTTTAGGCGCGACCTTTCTCAGCCGCTTCTGCGATGCCGGAATCTACTCCAGGCGACTATCAGTTAGTCGCTCCGCCGCCGCAGGCGCTCGCCCGCAAGGAGCCGCCACGGCTCGATGCCGGCGCGACGCCCTTCAAGCTCGTCGTCGACCCGGAGATGCGAGCCAAGCTCCGCCGTGCGCTCTTTGAATTGATCGACTACCACGATGAATCGCTCGCGGAGCATTTCGCCGAGGGGAAGCTCGAGCTCGAGTCCTACAAGGAATACATCGAGCTCTTTGCCCGCAGCCTGAAGGAGACAATGGAAAGCCGCGAAGGCGTCGCCTACCTCCTGCGCGCGGCCGGTTTCGAAGTGCCGCTGGAGGAGATTAATCTCCATCCCGACCTGCGCTGGCGGCGCGGAGCGGCCGGTTCCTTCGGGCGCAGCCTGCTGTAATGCACTAGACAATTCCCCGGCAAAAGGGGACTTGGCGCGCAAATGGCTTTCTCCTAGCGTGCCGCTCTGTCGACAACCGTAAAAAATGCCCACCGTTCTGCTCATCGAAGATGACGAAGAAAGCCGCCGTGCGATCGGTGAGCTTTTTTCGCGCGAGGAATGGACTGTCCTGCAGGCTGGCGACGGCGAAGCGGGCATCGACCTGGCGGTGAAACACCGGCCGGAAGTCATTCTTTGCGATCTGCTCATGCCGAAGGCGAACGGCTTCCAGGTTTGCCGCGCCCTCCGCCAGCAAATGCACCCGGCGAAGATCATCGTCATTTCTGGCCGGGATTACGGCGTCGACCGCACCAGCGCGCTTGAAGCCGGGGCCGACGATTACCTCGTCAAACCGGTCACGTGGGACATCCTCTCCTCCTCGATCGAGCGCATCATGCCCGGGCGCCCGCGCAAGATCGTCCCAAGCCGCAGCGGTGCCGAATTCTACACCCCGTCCACCCGGCTAAAGCTCTGGGGCGTGCGAGGCTCAATCCCGGTGCCAGGCGCCGGGACCGTCCGCTACGGCGGCAATACCAGCTGCGTCGAGATTCGCGCCGATGGCGAGATCATCCTGCTCGACGCCGGCTCCGGTATTCGGGAGGCGGGGCTCGCGCTCGAGCGCGAATTCGGCGACCGCGCGATCCGGCTCACGCTGCTCATCACGCACACGCACTGGGATCACATCCAGGGCCTTCCCTTTTTCCTGCCGGTCTACAACCAGAAGAACGAAATCCGCGTCCTCGGCTACGAAGGAGCGCGCGTCGGCCTGGCAAAGATTCTCGCCGGGCAGATGGAGACACCGTTCTTCCCCGTCAGCCTGCGCGATCTGCCAAGCACCATCGCGATCGAGGAGCTCAAGGAGATGGAGTTCAACGTCGGCAAAGTGAAGGTGCAGGCCCGCTTCGCGAACCATCCCGGCATCTGCGCCGGTTATCGGGTGAACACGAGCGGCGGCTCGATCGCTTATTTCCCGGATAACGAGCCCTACGAGCTGCTCAAGCTCCACCTCGCGCAGCGCGACAGCACGAGCATCGACGAAGCGCGGCAGTTCGCCCGTGCCGAGCGCACCAAGCTGGTCAACTTCCTCCGCGGCTGCGACGTGCTGATCTTCGACACGCAATACACCGACGAGGAATACGAGAATCATATCGGCTGGGGCCACGGCGCGCTCAGCCGGACGGTCTCGCTCGCGCTTGAGGCAAAGGTCTCCCGCTTAATCCTTTTCCATCACGATCCCGCGCACGACGACGACAAGATCGACGAGATGCTCGAGCGGGCCCGAATGCTCGTGGTCGAAAGCGGCTCCGGTCTGGAAGTGGAAGCCGCGCGCGAAGGCGCCGAGATCTGGATGACGGCGAAGCCCGCCGTCGCGGTCGCCTAGGCGCGCCGGCTGCGCTGATATTGCGTCAGCGCAAAATTGCCGTTTTCCGCACCGCAGAAGACTTGCTGCCGTTCCGAAACGAGGCGATAAGTGCCGCCCTCAATTTGCCTCGTGGTGTAATGGTAGCACGAGAGATTCTGGATCTCTTTGTCAAGGTTCGAATCCTTGCGAGGCAGCCACTTTTCGGCCGTGGAATTCACCACGCGCCGCAGAGCTGGCGCACCCGCGAGCGAGCATAGTCGAAGCCTTGGAAGGCCGAGCGTTCCATCGAGACGTCGACCACGAGGTCGGGCCCCTCGGCTACGTATTTGCTGTAAAGCTGCCGACCGCGCAGCGGCCCGGTGTGGTGCCGGAGAAGGAAACTGTCGACCATCGCCTTCGCGACTTTGACCGCTTCCGCGACGGTTCCGAATTTCCCGATTTCCCAACGCTGCTCGCCGTAGCGATCTTCGTAGGCAACGAGTAATTTGACCGGCAACGGCTGGAGCACACTGCTGCGGTCATCATCCTGGGGGGAGTGACTCATGCCTGTCCTTACGGCAGGCGACGGGGCGAGTTCTGCTTTATCTTTCAGTGACCGAGGTTTTCGAAGGATATTCATCTGTAGAGGGTTGCCGGCGACTCGCCGGGCGACGCGCGCAAGGTCCGGGCGTCGTGGTCTAACAGCTTACGCCGCGGTTGAGCCGGTGGATGCGATTAGGACGGCGCGCCGTCCGCTCCGCGCCGCGCGCGAAAAAAGCTCTGGAGCAAGGCGGCCGATTCCTGCCCGAGAACACCGCCGGTAATCTCGGCACGATGGTTCAGCGAGGGAACCTGGAGAAGATTCATCGCCCCGCCCGCGGCACCGCCCCGTTCGTCCGGACAACCGAAGATAACCCGCCGCAGCCGCACGTGGACGATCGCACCAGCGCACATCGGGCAAGGTTCCTTCGTCACATAGAGATCACAGTCGCTCAGCCGCCAATCACCCACCGCCGCTTCCGCCTGCGTGATCGCGAGCATCTCCGCGTGCGCGGTCGCATCTTTCAGCAACTCCACCTGGTTCCAGGCGCGCGCGATAATCCGTCCATCTCGCACCACCACTGCGCCGATCGGCACCTCCTCGGCCTTGAAGGCCTTCTCCGCCTGCCGCAGCGCTTCTCGCATAAACAGGCTGTCGGCTTCGAGATCGAACATCGAGCAGCTAAACGCGACTGCGCCCGCGATACAACCGCGCCCGCGCAAGTTCCCGATACTGACGTATGAAGCGCTTCCTCACCGCGGTCCTGTTCCTCATCGTCTCGCTCCCGATCGCGCAGGCTGCCACCGAGCAAGAGGTGGTAAACCGCAGCACCAAGATCCTGCGCAACTTCCGCGAGATGCCGGAGACGCAGATCCCCAATGCGATCCTGCGGAACGCCCGCGGGCTCGCGGTCATGACGGTGGTGAAGGTTGGGTTCGGCTTGAGTGGGCAAGGCGGCCAGGGCGTGCTCGTGGCCCGTACCCGCGACGGGTGGTCCGGCCCTTCGTTCATCGGCACGGGCGGCGTTGGTTGGGGCTTGCAGATCGGCGCGCAGATCAGCGAGTTCGTTTTTGTCCTGAACACCCCCGAAGCGGTCCGCGCCTTTTCGCGGGATGGCAATATCACCCTCGGCGCCGACATCAGCGCCTCGGCTGGGCCGGTCGGACGCGATGTGCAGGCGAATGTGACGCCGGTCGCGGCCGTTTACACCTACAGCCGGAGCAAGGGTCTTTTCGCCGGGATTTCCCTGGAAGGCAAAATCATCGCCACGCAAAAGACGGCCAACGCCCGCTACTACGGCGGGCCGGTCACCGCCGCGCAAATCCTGACCGGCCGCATACCGCCGGCAGCGCGGGCGGCGCGTTTACGCGCGGCGCTGCGCGGCTATTGAACCGAGTATTTCCTTTACTTCAAGGGGATCGCTTCGCACGTTCGCAGCCGTGCGCACCGGCCTCTTTCTCGCCCTCTTTTTTTGCACCCTCGCCGCGGTCCTGCTCCTGCGCGCGCACCGCGGCGAG
>JBKJKL010000214.1:0-4075 GCA_046597485.1 Chthoniobacterales bacterium | reverse complement strand
ATCCTTCACTGCCTCGGCCACGTAGGCGATCTGCTCGCTCGTCAGTTCTGGGAACATCGGGAGCGAGACAAACTCCGAGGAAGTCGCCTCCGCGACCGGGAACGATCCCTCGCGCAGGCCGAGGCTGGCATACGCTTCCTGCAAATGGACTGGCACCGGATAATGCACCCCGCAGCCGATGCCCTTCGCCTCCAGCGCGCGCATCATCTCGTCGCGCTCAGTAACGCGGATCGCATAGATGTGAAAGACATGCTCGGAATACGGTGCCGTCAACGGGGTGACGATCCCGTCCACGCCGGCAAAGGCGTGGGAGTATTGCGCGGCATGCTGGCGCCGCAGCGCGTTGCCGCGCTCGAGGTGGCGCAGTTTGATCTGCAGCACCGCGCCCTGGATGCCGTCCATGCGGGCATTCCACCCGATCATAGAATGGTAATACTTCCGGCTCTGGCCGTGTTCGCGGAGGATCCGGATTTTCTCGTTCAGCTTCGCGTCGTTCGTCACCACCGCGCCGGCTTCGCCGAACGCCCCGAGGTTTTTTCCGGGATAAAAACTGAAGCAGGCGGCGTCGCCGATCGTGCCCGCGCGACGGCCTTTGTATCTCGCGCCATGCGCCTGTGCGGAATCCTCGATAACGAAAAGCCCGTGCTGCCGCGCGAAAGCGACAATCGGGTCCATCTCGGCCATTTGCCCGAAGAGATGCACCGGAATGACGGCCTTCGTCCGCGGCGTGAGCGCCGCCGCCAGCTCGGCCGGGTCCATCGTGTAAGTAGTCTCGTCGATGTCGACAAAAACGGGCGTCGCACCGGTATAGGTGATCGCCTCGGCCGTCGCCATGAAGGTGCTCGGAACGGTGATGACCTCGTCGCCGGGACCAACGCCGAGCGCGAGGAGAGCGAGCCAGATCGCGTCTGTGCCGTTGCCCACGCCGATGGCGTGCTGCGTTCCGCAAAAGCGGGCGAAGTCTTCTTCAAAAGAAGCCACATACGGTCCGCCGGCAAAGGCACCGGCATCGATCACTTCTTCGATCGCCCGGAGAAACTCGGCGCGATGCGGCGCGTGGTGCGCCTTCAGGTCTAGGAAAGGTACTCGCATAGGGAAAAGAGAAAGCAGACGGAACCGCCTGCAATTACGCGGCGGCGCCGATCGGCGCGGACTTGCGCGTTTTCGGCTCGGACTGCGGCGCGATCAATTCGCGGGTGCGGGAGAAGGTGACCGGTGCGCCGTTCGCCTTCAGCGACAGCGAAGCCGCCTCGAGGATGCGCACGAGCTCCAGGCCCTGGCGTCCATCGGTGTCGCACTCGGTGCCATCGAGGATGCAGTCGACGAAGTGTTGGCACTCCGTTTTCAGCGGCTCCTCCTGCTGGATGTGCGGGATGTAACTGTCGCCGTAGTGATAGGAATAATGGAACTCCGCGAAGGTGTCGTAGTGCGGCGGTCGCTCGACGCGCACGTCGTAGACGCGGATCTTGCCGTGCGTTTTTAGGTCATCGTAAACAATCATTCGGCGAGTGCCGACGATCGTCATCTCGCGGACCTTGCGCGGCTCCAGCCAGCTGCTCTGGATGGTGGCAAAGCGATTGTTGCGGAAGACAAGCGACATGTTGGTCACGTCCTCGATCTGCGGCGTGACATGCGCGTTGCCCTGGCAATTCACCGTCATCGGAAACTCGCCCAGGATGTGCAGGATGATCGAGATGTCGTGCGGCGCGAGATCCCAGGCGACGTTAATGTCGTTCTGGAACAAGCCGAGATTCAGCCGGCGGGAATTGATATAGCGGATGTCCCCGAGATCGCCGGCGCTCACGATGTCGCGAATCTTCCGGACCGGCGCTGAATAGAGGAAAGTGTGCCCGATCATCAGCACGAGGCCTTTTTCCTCCGCGATCTCGATCAACTCCTCACACTCCGCGGTCGAGGCCGCCATCGGCTTCTCGATCAAGGTGTGCTTGCCCGCGAGCAAAGCGGCCTTCGCGAGCGGGAAGTGATGCTTCACCGGTGTGGCGATCACGACCGCGTCGAGACCGAGACCGTTGAGAAAATGCTGATAATCCGTGAGCGCTTCGACTTCCGGATAGAGCGTGCGCATGTGTTTCAAGCGCTTCTCGTTCATGTCGCAAACCGCCTTGACGCGGCAATTGCCGACTGACCGGAAATTGCGAACGAGGTTGGGACCCCAATATCCGCAGCCGACTACCCCGAGTGAAACAGGTTGCGCCATTTTATTATAAACTCCGAATCGCTTGCGCCGTGTTTGAGACTGCCGGGCGCGACAGTTTCTGGGGGTAAATTCCGCGGCTCTCCATCACCTCGTTCACGATCGCAGGCAGGGTCTGGCAGAGAATACGGAGATCGAGCGCGAGGGACATGTGCGTTCCGTAGTAAATGTCCATCTCGATCATTTCACTGAAAGTGGTGCGGTTTTTCCCGTTCACCTGCCAGTAGCCGGTGAGCCCAGGCGGGGCATTCACGCGCGCCCGCTGGTACGGGAGATAACGCTGGAACTCATGCACCGTGCAGGGACGCGGCCCAACGAGGCTCATCTCACCGCGCAGGACATTGAAGAGCTGCGGCAGCTCATCCAGCCCGGCGGCGCGCAGAAAACGGCCGCAGCTGATCAAGCGCGGGTCGCCGTTCGCGTCCAGCTTCGTCATCGGCACGTTAGCTTCGATCAAGCGCTCGAAGTGCGACTCGTGCACCCGTGTCTCGACGTTCACCTTCATCGTCCGGAACTTGAAAATCATAAAGCGCCGGCCACCAAAGCCGATGCGTTCCTGCCGATAGAAAACCGTGCCTGTCGACGAGAACTTGATGCCGAGCATAATCAACAGCATCACCGGCAGCCAAAACGGGGACGTCAGGATAATCGCAGAGCAGTCGAAGAGGCGTTTCCACCGAGGAATGACGCTAGTCGCCTGCATCTCCCCATCGACAGCCAAGGCCTCACCTGGTTGCCCGGTGGAATTTACCGGCCGCACGTTGGAGGGTGCCGCCGCTGCGGAACCATTACGCTGGCCTTCGCCCGCGGCGATCCGGTCACGGGTAAACTGCTCGAACACGGCGGACTCCAAGATATTGGAAATCGCCTCCCGCGGCACGGCAGACCCCGCGGAGCGTGGCGTCGGGCGACTGCGAGATTTCTCCCGAAGGGCGAGCAGCTCTCGAGGTTCGGACCGGTTGGAAATCATCTTGGCAATCCGCATCTTAGTAATTACGGAAACTTTAGCGGACGAACGGACCTTTCGCGAAAATTTTCCAATCCAGGCAAGCTGCCGCCCTTGGTTGTTCCGGGCGCTGGCGGGGAAAACTTGGGGCGATCATGGTGTTTTTGGACAGCGAAAGCGGCGAGGCGCATATAATCGCTAGACTCACTAGAGATAACTACACGGAGTTTCTCTGCGTCAACAGGTTCCTAGCCGAGACACGTTTTTTAACGCCGTCGGCCCTCGCGGAGCTCCTTAAAAGGACTCTTTAAATCATTCGTTAAACTGCTTCCGCCCGCGAAGGACTTCGCCGCCGAAACAGCTCGGTCCCGAATGCTGCCCTTTTCTCTGCAAAATCTCGATGAATGGCAAGTCTTCTTGCACCGTTCTGCTGGAGAAATCGACACGGACGCGCGCAGGCGAGGCGCTTAGTGCATCACAGGCGAAACGAAGGGACGACTCGCCGGGGAGAAAACCGGACGCGCACGGGCTGGCGCCGGCTGCTGCCGGGGCGCTGCGGCAACTTCTTCGCGATAATGAAAACCACCGCTGTCTTCCCATCCTTCCGGCGATTTGCGCAGGAGATGCGCGATGAAGCCGATGGAAGCGAGAGCCGGAACACACACGCTGAGCAATGGGATCATACCTCTCTTCAAGCAATCAACGTGCCGCAAGCGCGAAAGAGTGGTGCCGTGGGCTTTCGCACGATAGCGTGCCGCGTGCGCTCCCTCTGGCTGAGACTTTCGACGGTGGCCTCAGCCGCTGCATTCTTCGCAGGGTGTGAAATGGGAACTACGCGAACGGTTCCTCCTATTATCCTCGGAAATAAAGGCTCCTTCTCGTCCCCGGACACACCATCCGCTACGCCCCTGCTC
>JBKJKL010000178.1:0-3779 GCA_046597485.1 Chthoniobacterales bacterium | reverse complement strand
TCAAACGTTTTCATAAAGATCTCTCAACGTGTTCTGCAGTTTCTTGCGTGCGTAGAAGAGCCGGGACATCACGGTGCCGATGGAGCAGCCGAGGCTCTCGGCGATCTCATGGTATTGCATGTCCTCGATCTCCTTCATCAAAATGACCGCGCGATGCTCCGGGCTGAGCTGCGCGATGGCGGCATCGATCCGTTCCCGGATCTCCACTTGCTTGATCCGCTCAAACGGAAGCGCATCCGCTTTCGGCACGGTGCGCGAGGCCGGGTCGATCTCGCGCAGTTGCACCTCATCGTTAAACTCCGCGCCGGTTCCCTTGACCTGCTTCTTGCGCAGCCAA
Organism: Chthoniobacterales bacterium; assembly: GCA_046597485.1. Classification (GTDB taxonomy): domain Bacteria; phylum Verrucomicrobiota; class Verrucomicrobiia; order Chthoniobacterales; family UBA10450; genus JACCTI01. The sequence goes on along the minus strand of JBKJKL010000178.1, from coordinate 3,442 downwards.
TCGATCGTCACGTTCATCACGATGCGATAGATCCAAGTGTAGAAGCTCGACTGGCCGCGAAAACGGCCGATCGACTTCCACGCTTTCAGGAAACTGTCCTGGGCCAGATCCCAGGCGTCCTGTTCGCTATGCACCATGTTATAAATCATACCGAAAACTCGGGTGCGGTAGCGGCCGACCAACTGGTCGAAGGCTTCGGTGTCACCTTTCTGACACAACAGGACCAGTTCTTGGTCTGAAACTTCGGCTTGGGCCGGGGTCGCTTCCGTATGCATCCTTGGACGGTGCCTAGCCTAATTCATTCAACCCCGCAGGCTTTGGGGCCTAGAGGCTGCCAAAACGCCGCAGCCATTCACCGCGGTACTCACCGGTGAGAGAGATAATGCCGTCGCGCACCTGGAAGAGCCGCTTCTTTACGACCGCATGCTGGCGCGGGGAAATGAGACGCTCCGCGAGCAGCTGCGCCGCGGCGTCCATCGACATCGTGATCGCTTTCAGGGCCCGCTTTAAATAGGCGATCGTCATCCCGATTTCGTCGACATCTTCATCGGAAAGAGCGGCGGCCAGCTTTGCACTCGCAAGCGCGGAGTGAGTCGCCAGCTTCACCGCGGCCGGTTCGTTCTGGAGCGACGGCGTCTCGTCGAAGAGCTGATCGATCCAGACCGTGAGGGCAAAAGCGGCGCGATACAGGACGTGATCCTCAAAGCCTTCGCCGTCCAGCACGCTGCCTTCCTCGGCGCGCACGTAGTCCTCGTCGCTCTCGTCGTCATCGCCCAGCATGGCGTCCACTTCTTCCGTCCAATCCTCGTTGCTCGCGATCTGCGCCCAGCCCATTTCGCGCGCGATGATTTGATCGCGTTGCGGATGGTCGAGATAGCGCTCGAGCAGCTCCATGTACTTCTCCGTCTTCTGGTCCTGCTGCTGCAGAAAACGCTCCCATTCATACTCGTCCCACGCGCGATCAGACTCGTGCTCATAGTCGGACATAATATCTTTTTAGGCCAGCTTGCTGGGACGTGCAAAATGCTTTTCCGCCGTTAGGCGGCTGCTTCTTCGCGCCGTTTTGTCTGCAAACGTAGCTGGCCGCATGCCGCGGCGATGTCGTGTCCTTTCTCGCGGCGCAGGGTCGAGATGACGCCGTGTTCCCGCAGGATTTGCTGGAAGCGTTCCTGCCGCGCGCGCGGCGGCCGTGACCACTCCAGGCCTTCGACCGTGTTGTAAGGAATGAGGTTGATCTTGGCCGAGAGGCGCCGCGCGATTTTCGCCAGTTCGTGCGCCTGCTCCTCGGTGTCGTTGACGTCGTTGATCAAGATATACTCGAACATGATCCGGCGTTTCTTCGCCACGTAATCGTCGCAGGCCTCGAGTAGGACCGGCAGCGGATACTTGCGGTTCACCGGCATGATCTGGCTGCGCACTTCATCGGTTGCGCCGTGCAAAGAGAGCGCGAGCCGGAACTGAGTCGGCTCGTCAGCTAATTCACGAATCTGCGGCGCGAGTCCGCTCGTCGAAACGGTGATGTGGCGGGCGCCGATCTCCAGGCCCCACGGTTGATTGATCACCTGGATGGCGCGCTTCAGGTTCGCCAGGTTGGCGAGCGGCTCGCCCATTCCCATAAAGACGACGTTGTCGATCCGTTCCCCGCTCGCGCGTTCCACGCCGATGAGCTGCTGCACGATCTCGCCCGTCTCGAGATTGCGCGTCCAGCCGTCCAATCCGCTCGCGCAGAACTTGCAGCCATAGGCGCAGCCAACCTGGCTGGAGACGCAAATCGTCCGGCGATCCGAGCGTTCGCCGTAAAGCGCGGGCGAGGCCGGAATGAGGACGGACTCAATCAGGTTCCCGTCGCGCAGGCGGAAGAGAAACTTCTGCGTCGTGTCGTTCGAGCCGAGCGTGCGCACGATTTCGTGCGGCGGAAATTCAAACTCCGCCGCAAGCTGTTCGCGAAACTCGTTCGGCAGATCGGTCATCGCGTCGAAATTGAGAACGCGCTTCTTATAGACCCAGTCGGTGATCTGTTTCGCGCGATATGATGGCAGGCCACGGGCGAGGACGAACTCTTTCAGCTCGTCCAGGGTGGCTCCGTTGATCAACGCTTTCACGCGCCCAACTTAGGCGAGTTTCCCCTTGATCGCGAACGCGCCCCCGACAGCTTGCGCGCATGTCATTCGCGGGCAAAACCAATGGCCGCTCGCCTTTCGCGCTCGGCTGGGAAGCGGCGCGCGCGAACGCCGTGCCCGCCTTCATCCTCCAGGCGGTCATGCTCGCGCTCCTCGTCGGCTATTACGCGAGTCCTGCGGTCGCGCATGCGCTCGATTGGCTCGCGGTGCAACGCGAGCGCGGCGGGCTTTGGTTTGTCATCGGCGCTGGCATCATCGCCGGCGCGCTCGTGCCGGAGCTCTTTGTCATCTTCTTCTTTCAACAGGGAAAACTGCGCCGCGAGAACCTGCGCAACCTCGCCTTCACCGTTCCGTCCTGGGCCGGTGACGCGGTCCTAGTCGACTACATGTATCGACTGAACAGCCACTGGTTCGGCAATGTCGTCACGCTCCCGGTCCTGCTCGCGAAGCTCTGCGTCGACCAGTTCGGCTATAACCCGTTCTTCGCCGCGCCGGTGGAAGTGTTGATCTACGAATGGAAGAACGAAGGCTTCTCCTGGGCCTCGGTCCGCCGCTCGCTCACCTGGAGCAATTATCGCGACCGGATTGTGCCGACGTTGTGTGCGACATGGGCGGTCTGGATGCCGTTAATGGCGATCATTTATGCGTTGCCACTTGCATTGCAGTTCCCGCTCTTCAGTGTCGCGCTCACCTTTTGGGTCCTGCTGCTCACCTACATGACGAATCGGTTCTCCGGTAAAATCCCGGTGGACGAGCAGCTCGCTCTCGCGACCACGCCACCGGCTGAATCCACATGAAAGCTCACGAACTTTTCCATCGCATGTCGCCCGAGAGCGCCTCGGAGATTTTTGCCTTCCTCCAGCAAGAGGAAAAGCCGGTCTACAAGGCGGCCATCCAGGGCCTCGCAAACCAGCGCAATCTCCGCGGCATTTTCGTGGAACGAAAACCGCCGAACGAGCGGCATCCTTGGATGAAGCATGCGCTCAGCCGCCCGATCAGCGACACGCTCGCCACGCATCTGCTCCAGGCCTGGCTGCTCGGTGCGCACAAGCCGATGCTGAACGACTTCCTTGGCGGGCTAAAAATCGAACATGACGAAGACGGCACGGTCGAGGAGCTGCCGGCTTGCCCACCGAAGGCCGAGCTGGAAGCAGCGACCGAGGACCTGCTCGCGAAGTATCCCGCCGAAACGGTCGCGATTTACCTGCATGCCTTTCGCGACATGGACAGCACGGTGCAGTGGCCGGCGTTGAACGAGATCCTAAACGACGACGCGCGTTTGCAGCTCAGCGCGCCGCCGGTCGCTTAACGCTGGCAGCTAC
>JBKJKL010000077.1:0-3949 GCA_046597485.1 Chthoniobacterales bacterium | reverse complement strand
CGCGCTCGCGGCCGGCCTTTATCTGCGCCCGCCAGAATTGCCCGCGCAACGCCGCGCGACGCCGTTCCCGCTCCCCTCCCCGCTCGAACTCGCGGCGCTCCCGACTGCCGCGCGTTTCGATTTCCCGATCGGGAGCGAGCATGGCGCGCTTACTTACGACGCGCAGCCTTTCACGGAAAATCGTCACCTCGGCGACGACTTAAACGGGATCGGCGGCGAAAATAGTGACCTCGGTGATCCGGTTTACGCGGTCGCGAATGGCCGCGTTCTCTTCGCCGGCGAAGCCGGGCCGGGCTGGGGCAACGTGATCATCGTCCTCCATGCCTACGAGGAGAACGGCGCGCGGAAATATGTGCAGTCCTACTACGCGCATCTGCAAGGCTTCTCGGTCGGCGTGCTCGATCTCGTGGGCCGCGGGCAGCCGATCGCGACCATTGGCAACGCGAGCGGCAAGTACTGGGCGCATCTTCATTTCGAGATGCGCGAGTTCATTACACCCTTCATTGGGCCGGGCTATCGCGACGACACGCGTGGCTGGTTGAGCCCGACCGGCTTTATCGAACAACATCGCGGCGCGCCCGCGGAGGACATCGGGCGGACGGCGGCGAAAGCGAACTAGCTGCGGTTCGCCGAAGGCTCTGCCGTGTCGCAAGCGCGCCAGAAATACCAGGCGGCAACGGAGCGATACGGCCGCCATTTTTCGCCGATTTTCTCCAGCTCCTTCGGCTTCGGCAGCTTCCGTTTTCGGAACGTTTTCGCGTAGCCTTTCTGTACGCCAAGATCGTTGACCGGCCAGACATCGAGCCGGCCGAGATTGAAGAGGAGCAACATCTCCACCGTCCAGCGGCCAATCCCGCGCACCTGCGTGAGGCGCGCAACGATTTCTTCCTCGCTCATCTTCGCGAGCGCCGCGCCGGTCGGCACGGTTCCGTCGAGAGTCTTGGTCGCGAGGTCCTTGATCGCTCGTGTCTTGCTCCCGGAAAGTCCGGCCGCGCGCAGCAGTTCATCCGGCGTCGCGAGAACCTGCTTCGGGTCGAGCCATTTTCGTTTGCCATAAAGGCCGCGCACCCGGCCCCAGATCGTCGCGGCCGCTTTCCCGCTCAGCTGCTGGTAGGCGATCGATTCCGCGAGCGCATCGAAGGGCCGCGTGAGCACACCGGTGCGCGGCTCGAAGCGGCGCGCCCGCCCGATCAAATTAGCGAAGCGCGGATCGCTCGCCGAGAGGTGTGCGAGCGCCAGGCTGATCGGGTCCGGCGTTGCCATAAGAGGCCGAGCATTCACCGGCGGCGACTGATTGTCACGACGTTCGCCTCCCGCCGCAGTCGCCGCTAGAGTCCGCGCGTGGCGGCTAAATCCAAGGTGGTGATCGTGGGCGCGGGCGGCCGGCTGGGCGCGGCGCTGGCGCGCGAGTATGCCGAGCGGCACGAGGTGACTGGCTTGAGCCGGGCGCAGCTCGATCTCGGCAAACCTGACGATCTGCGGTGCATCGTTGGCGCGCTCGACTTCGATGTCTTGATCAACGCCGGCGCGCAGACGGCGGTCGATCGTTGCGAGACCGAGCGCGTGGAGGCCTTCGCGATCAACGCCGAGGCGCCCGGCGTGCTGGCGGAGATCTGCCATGCGAAAGGCGCGCGCCTGGTCCACATCGGGACCGACTACGTTTTCGACGGCGCGGCCCGTGTGCCCTACCGCGAAGAAGATCCGGCGAACCCGATCAGCGTTTACGGCGAATCCAAGCTGGCTGGCGACCACGCCGTCCTGGCCGTGAGCGACCGGCACATCGCGGCGCGCGTTTCGTGGGTCTTCGGCCCGGACCGGCCGAGCTTCATCGATTGGGTCATCGGTCAGGCACGGGAGAAGGAACAGGTCAGCGCAGTCGCCGACAAGATCTCGACTCCGACCTACACGTTCGACATCGCGCGGATGCTCGAGCCGTTTTTCGATCACTCGTTAGGCGGTGGCCTGCTTCATCTCGCCAATGGCGGTGAATGCTCCTGGCAGCAATATGGTCAGTGGGCGCTCGATTGCTGCGCCGCGGAAGAAATGACTCTGCGCGCCCGGACGGTGGATCCGATCACCCTCGCGGAGATGAAGAACTTCGTGGCGCGCCGCCCGATCTACACCGTGCTCGCGACGGACAAGTATGAGCGGCTAACTAGTGACCGACCGCGGCCGTGGCGCGACGCGGTGGCGGAGTATGTGCGCAAGCACGTCGTTTGACAGCGGAAGCGCAAAACCGTTTGCTGTGCGCATGAATTCACCCCTCAAAGGTCTTTTCGCCGCCTCCCTTCTGGCCGCCCTCGCCACCGGCGCGCAGGCGGAACTCATCTGGGAAAAATCCGAAGTCGAACTGCACCCGAAGCCGGGCGACCAGGAAGCGGTCGCGAAGTTCCACTACACGAACAAGACCGACAAGCTGGTCAAGATCACGAACGTCCGCACTTCCTGCGGTTGCACCGTGGCCACGCTTCCGAAAAACGAAGTGGCGCCCGGCGAGAGCGGCGACCTGACTGCGACTTTGAAAATCGGCGGCCGGAGCGGCCTGCAGCAGAAGGTCGTGACGGTGGAGACCGATGACCCGGCGCAGGCAACGACGAACCTCACTTTGAAAGCGAACGTGACCCAGGCCGTCGAAGTACAGCCGCCGTTTGTCTTCTGGCAGAGCGGCGAAGAACCGAAGGCGAAGACGATCACGGTCAAGGCGGCGAAGGAAATTCCGATCACCAAGATCGACGTCCTATCCTCCACCCCGGACTTCACTACCAAGGTGGAGAAGGGCCCCGGCGCCGGTGAGTTTAAGATCAATATCCAGCCGAAAGACACTGCCGAGGCGCGCACCGGCAGTCTCACGATCACGCCGGATTACCCTGAGGTCTTTCACGCGACGATGCGCGTCATGCCGAAGGACGGCGCACAACCGCAGTAGATGGGTTCGTTGGTTCGTCAGACGTTCGCGATCCTCGCGCTCGCCTTTATCCCCGCGATCGGGCAGGCGCTCTACGAACGCAACCGCATCTCGTGGAACGAGGACGCCATCGCTCCAGACGAGGCCACGCTCGAGCAGGTGCGCGAGTGGGGCGAGGCCGTGCTCTGGGTGGATGCGCGGCCGGATGAGCAGTTTGAAAAGCAGCACATCCCCGGCGCGATTCCGCTGAACGAAGATCGCTGGAACGAGCTGCTCCCGGGAGTGCTTGGCGTCTGGTCACCGGCGAAAAAAACCGTTGTCTATTGCAGCACGCAAAGCTGCGCGCTCAGCCACCAAGTCGCGAAGCGCCTGCGCGAGGAAGCCAGCCTGACTGAGATCTACGTCCTCCACGGCGGCTGGGAGAAGTGGCAGGAGGCAAACAAGTGACCCCCTCTTCGCACGTGCAGCCGCCATTCATGAACATCGGCGGCGGCGATCGGCGACGGCATTCGATCCTCTGGCTCCTGCTCGCAGCGATCGTGGCTGGCGCGTTCATCTACGCCGGGGCGGCCAAGATCGGCGACCCCGTGAAGTTCGCCCGTGACATCACCAATTTCCGCCTCGTCGGCTGGGCGATCGGCATCCGGATGGCGGTGTATCTCCCATGGCTCGAGATCGTCTGCGGGCTCGCGCTTTTCTTGCCATTCCTCCGCCGCGGCGCGCTCGCCATTTTGACCGCGCTCATGCTGGTCTTCATCGCGGCCACGATCGCGGCGGCAGCGCGCGGGATCAGCTTGGATTGCGGCTGCTTCGGCGGCGCGAGCAAAGGCATGACCTTCACCACGCACATGCTGATCGATTTCGCGCTCCTCGGCGGAATCGGCGCGCTCTGGCTCCTGCCGGCGCGAAGCGCGCGCTAGCTCACGCGCGGGCCGGCCTTACTCCCACTCGATCGTACTCGGCGGCTTGCTCGAGATGTCGTAGACGACGCGGTTGACGCCTTTGACTTCGTTGATGATCCGGGTCGAAATGCGCGCGAGTAGC
>JBKJKL010000005.1:0-5969 GCA_046597485.1 Chthoniobacterales bacterium | reverse complement strand
CAGATGAGCGAGGAACTCGGGCGCGAACCGACCGACGACGAGCTCGGCGAAGAAATCGGCATTGCCGCAGGCAAGGTCTCGCAGCTCAAGACGGTCTCGATCCGCCCGGCTTCGCTTGATGCCCCGATCAGCGACGATGACTCGACCGAGTTCGGCGAGATAGTTGGCGACGAAGACGCGCAAACGCCCTTCGAGCTCCTCCGCGACAAAAACCTCCGCAACGAGGTTGGCGGTCTGCTCGACGTGCTCGACGACCGTGAGCGAAAGATCATCTTCTCGCGCTTTGGGCTCGATGGCGGGAAGCCGAAGACCCTTGAGGAAGTGGGCAAGAAATTTGGCGTTACTCGCGAGCGCATTCGGCAGCTGCAGAATATCGCGCTTTCAAAGCTCCGCCGCGCGCTGAGCAAGAAAGAGCGCCCGGTCGACGTGGAACTGCCGGTCGAGGCGTAAGACTTTTGCCCCTAAATAAAGGCGCGCGGATGGAATCGCCGCGCGCTCTTTTTTTAATCCATCATTGATTCCGCGTCGCTGATTCCAGACGAATCCGTCGTCTCACCGCCGCGCGCCTGCCGCACCTGGATGGCATCGATCTGCGAATCGCCCGCTCTCAGGTCGCTGATGATCACGAGATTGTCGTTCGCAGCGGTCAGCCCTGAATTCCGTAGATACTCCTCTGCCACATCGATCGTGCGATTCGGGTCGCCGGTAAACTCGAGCACCACCGGATGCGCGCCCCAGGCGAGGGCAAGCTGACGCGAAACTTGCCGACTGGGGGTGAAGGCAAAAATTTCCGCGCGGTCTGGCCGCAGATTGGAGACGTAACGCGCCATCGTCCCGTGCCGGGTGAAGACAATCAGCTTCGCGTTTGGCAGCGAGTTTGCCAGCATCACGGCTGCGGCGACCGTCTTCTGCCGTGAATCGCGCACCTCGGTTTTGCGGGCGTAGCCGGCACCGCCGCTCCGCTCGATCCGACAGGCCACGCGATCAAAGACTTCTACGCAGCGCACCGGATATTTCCCGACCGTCGTCTCGCCGCTCAACATGATCGCGTCCGTCTGCTCGAAGACGGCGTTCGCGACGTCGGTGATTTCCGCGCGCGTTGGGAGCGGATTCTCGATCATCGACTCGAGCATGTGCGTCGCGACGATGACCAGCTTCCCGGCCTGAATGCATTCCTTCACCACCTTCCGCTGGATGATGGGCAGCTCCTCCATCGGCACCTCGATCCCCAGATCGCCACGCGCGATCATGATTACATCTGCCGCGTCGATGATCTCATCGATCAAAGTGACGGCGGATTGATCCTCGATCTTCGCCACGATCTGCGCGCTGCTGCCGAGCTGCGCGAGGACGCGGCGCAGCTCCTCCACGTCGCTCCCCTGGCGCGCGAAACTCAGAGCCACGAAGTCGACCTTCAACTCCGCCCCAAGCTGCACGTCTTCCATGTCCTTGCGGGTGAGCGGCGGCAGGTTCACCCGCACGCCGGGGAGGTTGATGTGCCGCCGCGAGCCGAGCGTGCCCGGGGTGAGCACTTTGCAGCGAATGCGATTCTGCTCCTTCGCCAATACCAGCATCTCGATCACGCCATTGTCCACCAGCACGGGGTCGCCGACGCGGATATCGTTCACGAGGCCGTCGTAGTTCACGTCCACCGAGTAACGCTCCTCGCTCTGCGCCCCGCGCACGGTGAACTCCATGATATCGCCCGGCTTCAGATCGAGCGCACTCCGCAGGTCGCCGGTGCGGATGGCCGGACCCTGCGTGTCGAGCAGGATCGCGACGGTGCGGCCGATCTCCGCGGCGATCTCACGGATCAATGGAACAATACCGCGCACCCATTCATGCGAGGCGTGGCTCATGTTCAAGCGGAACACGTCCGCCCCCTGCCCCATCAGCCCCCGCAACACCTCCGGGCTCTCCGTGGCGGGCCCGAGCGTGCAGATGATCTTCGTCTTGCGCATGCCTGGTCAGAATTCCGGCTGCCCCTTCAAAAGCAAGAGCTTCTTCGCCCGCGACCCAGCCGCCGCTTGCCGCGACCGCCCGCCGACGGCAGATGTGCGAAGTGACGGCAGATCAACGCACCGGCGAATTCGGCTCTATGGCCGTGGCGCCCGATCTGATGTTCTGGCTCGAGGAGCCTCTCGATTGGAGCACCGGCCAGCGTCAACTGTTTCTTGCCGGCTGGTGTTTTGCGGTAGAAAACGAACCCGTGGTCGCGATCCAGGCGAAGATCGGCGTCCGCCATTTTTCCGGCGAGTTTCACGGCGACCGACCGGATGTCGCGGCTGAGCTCGCATCGCTCCATCCGCCGCTGCGCTGCGGGTTTGCCATCGAGATCGAGATTCCGGTCGGGCAACACCGTCTGCAGATCCGCGTCGCGCGCCGCAGCGGCGAATGGACGAAAGTTTTCGAGCGCGACGTGACCGGCCCGCGCCTGAGTTACGACACCGAGCGCAAGACCGCGACGACTGCGGATCAGATGCGAGCGGAGTTCGGCATTAGCCGGCACGATCCTACCCTTGAATTCTGGATCGACGAGCCGGTCCCGTGGACCGATCGCGTACGCCATCTGCGCATCGCCGGCTGGTGCGTCTCGGTGACAAACACGGCTGTGCAGGAAGTACGCGCCCGGGTCGGGAGCAAAACCTATCCCGGCATCCATGGCATCGCGCGCCCGGACGTGGCGGCAAAGTTCAGCCGCGAAAATTCCGCGCTCCACAGCGGTTTCAGCGTCGACGCCCTCGTGCCGGCCGGTCGCCACAAGCTCACCCTCGAAGCACGCCGCGACGACGATCGCTGGGAGGCGTTCTACGAACGGCCTGTGCGCGGTCCCCTCCTCTGGCGCCGGCCCGGCGGGGCAGAGGACGTCGGCCATTATTCCGAGTGGATTCATCTCTACGATCGCCTCGGGCTGGCGGACAAACTGCAGATCCGCCAGCACATCCACCGCTTTGCGCAGCAGCCGCGTTTCTCCGTGCTGCTTCCGGTCTATAACACCGAGGAACGCTGGCTCCGACGCGCGATCGACTCCGTCCGCGGTCAGCTCTACCGCAACTGGGAACTCTGCATTGTGGACGACGCTTCCACTGCGCGGCACGTTCCGGAGGTTCTTGCGAAATACGCGCGTCGCGACCGCCGCATCACCATCCATCGCCGGGAGACGAACGGTCACATCAGCGCCGCCTCGAACGACGCTCTGCGCCTCGCCCGCGGCGAGTTCGTCGCCCTGCTCGATCACGACGACGAACTGGCGCCGGCCGCGCTCTACTTCGCCGCCGAAGCGCTGAACCGGCAACCGGACCTGCAGTTGATTTACAGCGACGAAGACAAGCTCGACCATCGCGGTGACCGGACTGATCCGAACTTCAAACCCGACTGGAGCCTCGACCTGCTCCGCTCGCAAAATTACATCTCGCACCTCGGGATCTTCGCCACGGAAACCGCGCGCAAAGTCGGCGGATTTCGCGAAGGCTTTGAAGGCGCGCAGGACCACGACCTGACCTTGCGCGTCGCGGAAGCGATTGACCCGAGTCAGATCCACCACATCCCGCGCGTGCTCTATCATTGGCGCCAGACGCCGCAGAGCACTTCCATCTCGGTCGCGGCGAAACCCTACGCGCGGACCGCTGCCCTCCGCGCCGTTCAAGAACATCTCGACCGCAGCCCCGGCGGGGGCAAGGTCATGCCAGGCTTCGCCGATTTCCTGCGCGTGAAATATCCGCCGCCCGCGGATGACCCGCTGGTCTCGATCATCATTCCGACACGCGACCGTTGCGCTTTGCTCCGGCAGACGATCGAGAGCATTCGCGCCAAGACGACCGGCGCGCGCTTTGAGATCATCGTGATCGATAACGAAAGCCGCGAACCGGAGACCCTCGCCTACCTCAGCGAGCTGGCGCGCCTCGACGGCGTCTCCGTTTTGCGGCAGCCCGGCGAGTTCAACTTCAGCCGCTTGAACAATCACGGCGTGACGCAGGCGCGCGGTTCGTTCCTCGCCTTCCTGAACAACGATCTCGAGGTCGTGAATGACGACTGGCTCGCGGAAATGCTGAGCCACGCGGCGCGGCCCGGCATCGGTGCGGTCGGGGCGCGGCTTTGGTTTCCCGATGGCGGGCTGCAACACGGCGGGCTGCTCCTCGGCGTGGGTCGGGTGGCAGCGCCAGCGCATCGCCATCTCACGGACGAGGGCGGCTATTTCGCACGGGCCCAGCTTATCCAAAATTACTCCGCCGTGACCGCAGCGTGCCTCGTGATGCGCAAGACAACCTTCGAAGAAGTCGGCGGTTTCGATGAGAAAAATCTCTCGATCGCCTTCAACGACGTCGACCTTTGCCTGCGCCTGCGCGAACGGAACCTGCAGATCGTCTGGACGCCCTACGCGGAGTTGATCCATCACGAATCGGCCAGTCGCGGCTACGAAGACACGAGTGCGAAACAGGAACGCTTCCAGCGCGAAGCCGAATACATGACGCAACGCTGGGGCGCACTTCTTCAGGCCGATCCGTTCTACAATCCGAACCTCTCGCTCCAGCGCGACGCGCAGTTCAAGCTCGCCTTCCCGCCGCGTCTCGAGCGGCCGTGGAAACATCGCTGATGGAATCGCAGGTTCGCATCGCCGCCTTGGCCGATGATTACGCGGTGCACTTCGATGCGCCGCTCGAGCGCGTGCTTTTTGCCGATGAGATCGCGCTCAGCGGCTGGCTCTTTCACCGCGGCGGCGAGCCGATCAACGGCGTCCGCGCGCTTATTCGCCGTCCCTTCCACCGGAAGGAAGACGTCCGCGGGCGGCGGAAACAAAATCGGCCCGACGCCGCCGGCACCTATCCAGAATGCGCCGACGCAGCCGCGAGCGGTTTTCAATTCGAGCTGCCGCTCCGGCTCGGGCCGAACCGGATTCACTTTCAGCTCCTCGATCACGCGCGGAAGTGGCGCACCTTTGCCACCGCCAGCGTCATCTCCGTTCCGCTCTCGCTTCTCGATCAAATCGGCTTGCCGCAAACGCGCACCTTCTTTCTGGAAGCATTGCAACGCCGCTTCGATTCCGATTCCTCAACGCGCGCTGCACTGACGACGGCCCCGCCGCTCGCGCCGCAGCGGATCGAGATCTTCGCCACCACGCGTTCCAATTTGTTCATGGTTGAGATCGGCGAACTCGTCGCGGCCGGCTTCCGCGAGCTCGGCTGCGCCGCAGAGGTGCACCTCGATCGCGTCCCGCAGGCCGATCCGCCCGCGGGCACGCTGCAGTTGGCGATCGCGCCGCACGAATATCATCTCCTCTTCCTCACCAAGGCGGTCGGTCGCGAGCAGGCGATCGCGCTCACGCGGCAGCTCCATCTCCTTTGCACCGAGCAACCGGAGACCGGCTGGTTCGAAAGCAGCCTGCTCTGGGCGAAACACGCTGCCGGCGTGGCCGATCTCAGCCCGGTCGGCGTGGCGGCGTACCGCAGCCGCCGCATCGAGGCGCGTCGGCTCGGGCTCGGCTTCCATCCTCTGCTTGCGCACCCGCAGCTGCCGCCGCACGCAGAGCGGCCTAACGAGATCACTTTCCTCGGCGCGATGACCGATCGTCGCGAAGAGTTTATCGCGGAACACGCGGACTTTTTCGCCAGCCACGCTTCGCACATTCGATTCGTCCCGCTCGGCTTTCCCAAGACGCGCACCAGCCGTTCTTATCTCGACGCCGCGCAGCGCAACGAGCTGCTCAGCCAGTCGCGTATCCTGCTCAATCTGCACCACGGCGAGCAGCGTTATTTCGAATGGCACCGCGCGCTCCTTGGACTGGCCAACGGCTGCTGCATCATCACCGAAACCTGCGACGGCTACGGCCCCCTCGTCCCTGGCCGCCACTTCGTCATGGTCGAGCCGGAGCATCTGATTGCGGCGTGCGACTATTACCTCGCGCATCCTGAAGAATGCGCGGTTATCGCTGCTGCCGGGCAGCGGTTCATCGAGACCGATCTGCGCCCGGC
>JBKJKL010000112.1:0-3724 GCA_046597485.1 Chthoniobacterales bacterium | reverse complement strand
GAAATCGCGGGCGAGGAAATTCGTTACGAACTCGAGCCGACTTTCCGCAAAGTCGATCGCGTAGCCGGTGAGACGACGCGCCCGCTGGTCATCGCGCCCGCCGTCTTCGTCGTCCTGCCGCGACCTGTCTTCGTCTTCGGCAACGGCGAACCGAAAACGCTCGACGTCCGCGTTATCGCCTCGGCGGAATACGTGAAAGGCGCGGTCGCGCTCGAAGCGCCGGCGGGATGGAAAGTGGAACCCGCCTCCGTGCCCGTGGAATTGCACGGCGCGGAGAGCGAAGCGACCTGCACCTTCCGCCTGACCCCGCCGTCGCAAGCGAATGAGGGCACGCTGCGCGCGGTCACGCTGTCGACTACAGGCGCACGCTCGCCCGCCTTCAGTCGGCAGCAGATTGAGTATCCGCACATCGAGCCGCAGACGCTCATCTCGCCCGCGCAGGCGCAGGTGGTGCGCGCACAGATCGAAAACCGCGCGAAACGCGTCGGCTACCTGCCCGGCGCAGGCGACGCTATTCCGGAAAGCCTACGCGAGATCGGCGCGGAGGTGAAGGTGCTCGAAGACGCCGAGGGCCGCGCCGATAACCTCCGGCAGTACGATGCCATCGTGCTCGGCGTGCGCGCCGCCAACACCAACCCGGCCCGCCTTTCCGCGTGGATGCCGGAGCTGCTCGCCTATGCGAAACAGGGCGGCGTCGTGATCTACCAATACAACACCACGCCCGGCCCGAAACCGGACCAGCTCCCCTTCCCGCTCAAGATTTCGCGCGATCGCGTCACGGATGAAAACGCGGAGGTCCGCGTGCTCGCGCCGCAGCATCCGCTGATGAATTTCCCGAACAAGATCACGCCGGATGATTTCCACGGCTGGGTGCAGGAGCGTGGCCTCTACTTCGCGAATGAATGGGACGCCGCCTGGCAACCGATCCTCTCCGCAAACGATCCGAGCGAGAAACCGGCTGACGGCGGCCTGCTCGTGGCGCGTGTGGAAAAGGGCTGGTTCATTTACACCGGCTACTCTTGGTTCCGGCAATTGCCAGCCGGGGTGCCCGGCGCCTACCGCCTCTTCGCGAATATGATCTCGTTAGGCCATGCCCCCTGACGAACGCGTGCCGCTCTTCGGCACCTGGCGCCGCGCCTACTTCGCGGTCGTCATCGCGTTCGTGCTCGACGTCGTCCTCTTCTACGCCTTCGAACGCTACTTTTCGTGAGCTGGCTCGACTACGTCGTGCTTCTCGGCACGCTCTTCGCGATTGCGATCTACGGCCACTGGCGGACGCGGCGCGACTATGACCTGAGCCATTACCTGCACGGCGATGAGACGATTCGCTGGGGCACGATCGCCCTCTCGGTCATGGCCACGCAGGCGAGCGCGATCACCTTCCTTTCCACTCCCGGCCAGGCCTACGAGAGCGGGATGGCCTTCGTCCAAAATTACTTCGGCCTTCCCTTCGCGCTCCTCGTCGTCTGCGTCGTTTTCATCCCGATCTTTCATCGGCTGAAGGTCATCACCGCCTACGAGTATCTCGGCCAGCGCTTTGATCAGAAGACGCGGCTGCTCGGCGCCTTTCTTTTTCTCGTGCAACGCGGCCTCTCCGCCGGCATCACTATCTACGCGCCCGCGATCATCGTCTCCGCCATCCTCGGCTGGAACTTGCAGCTCACGATCGTCCTGACCGGGCTCTTCATCATGATCTACACCGCCGCGGGCGGGACGAAGGCCGTCAGTCTCACGGGCAAATGGCAGATGACCGTCATCCTCATCGGTATGGCGGTCGCCTTCGGCATGATCGTGCACCGGTTGCCGTCCGACGTCTCCTTCACCGATGCGCTCCATCTCGGCGGCAAAATGGGCAAGCTGAACGTGGTCGATTTCTCGCTCGATCCGAGCCGGCGCTACACCTTTTGGTCCGGTCTCTTCGGCGGCTTTTTTCTCGCGCTCTCCTACTTCGGCACCGACCAATCGCAGGTCCAGCGCTACCTCGCCGGCGGCTCGCTCACGGGCAGCCGCTTCGGCCTCCTCTTCAACGCGGTCGTGAAGGTGCCGATGCAGTTTTTTATCCTGCTCACCGGCGTGATGGTCTTCGTCTTCTTTCAGTTCGAGCAGCCGCCGATGTTCTTTAATCAGCCCGCCTACCGCGCTGCGCAGGCGAGCGATCACGGCGGTCGCCTGACCGCGCTGCAGGCCCGCTACGATGCTGCCTTTGCCACGAAGCAGGACCAGTTGCGCACCCTGACGAATGCGCCCGCAGCCGCAAAAGACGAAGCCATGTCCGCGGTCGTCGCGACCCAGACCGAGCTGCAAAAAATCCGCGAGGAAGTGAAGACCACGCTACAGGCTTACAACCCGCGGATCGACCGGAAGGACTCCGACTACGTCTTCATCACTTTCATCTTGAACTACCTGCCGCACGGCGTGATCGGCCTGCTCATGGCGGTTATTTTCTGTGCGGCTGCGTCCTCGACCGCCGCGGAATTGAACGCGCTCGGCTCGACTACCGAGGTCGATTTCTACCGGCCGCTGATCCGGCCAGAAGCGACGGATAAGCATTACCTCCGTGTCGCGGAATGGCTGACCGCAGGCTGGGGCGTGGTCGCGATCGGCTTCGCGCTTTTCGCCAACCTCGCGGAGAACTTAATCGAGGCGGTGAACTTCCTCGGCTCGATTTTCTACGGGCCGATTCTCGGACTTTTCGTGACCGCGTTCTTCCTCCGCTTCGTCCGCGGCTCGGCCGCCTTCACCGCCGCGATCGCGACGCAGGCGCTCATCGTCGGCCTCGCCTGGAAGACCGACATCGCCTATCTCTGGTACAACGCGATCGGTTGCCTCGTCGTCTGCGCGCTTGCCGCCACGCTGGAGAAAACAATCTTCGCCGAGCGCTAGCCATGGCTGCACCGCTCATCTGTTTCGGGCAACAGCCGTGCGGTATTTTCCCGCGCCGCTTCCTCTTTGCCAAAATGGAAACCGCGCGGCGGCTGCAGCGCGAAATCGGCGGCGAGATCGTCTTCTTCTTTCACGACAGCGATCACGATCCGCGCGAGACGATCACCATCCTGCGCGAGCGGCACACCGGCGATGAGCGCCGCCTGAACTTCACTTTCGCGAACCAGCTCCAAAAACAATTTTCGCCCCTCTTCGCTAAGCGCGTCCTGCCGGGGTCGAAGCAGAAACTCACTGCGCAGCTGCAGCAATGCGTGCCAACGCGCTGGGTGGAACTTTTCCAATCAATCGAAGCGGCGAACGTCGCCGATCTTTGCCTCGGGATGTATCGCGGGATGGGATTGCTCGATGGAATGCGTGTGGTCCGTTCGAGCGAGCGCGCCTTTCGCGAGCAAGCCTGCGCGATCGACGACTACTACGTCGACGTGGAACACGAGGGCGAACTGGTCCGCGCCCGCCGCGGCGACGATTACCTCCTGCTGCATAAAGGAGGCGACTCTTATTTACGTCTGCCGCTCGTCACTGCGGTGAAGGCGCAGATCAGCCCGACGCGCGACACCCGGCTGCGCTGGATGCAATCTGTTCTCCATTGCACGCACTACGTCGCGGGCGCGGGCGAGTTGCAGTATCTGAAGATGGAGGAAGCGCCCGAGGTGCAGTTCGTGGCGCGCGATCCCATTGACGAATCCGACCGCGCCTATGTCCCCGACCCCTAACCTCCGCATCCTCGCGCTTGGCGCGCATCCGGACGACCTCGAGTTCGCCGTTGGCGGCATCCTGCTCG
>JBKJKL010000050.1:0-8567 GCA_046597485.1 Chthoniobacterales bacterium | reverse complement strand
AAATCCCGGCCGAGATTTATCACATCAAAGCCGCCGGCAAACAGAACTGGGACAAGCTCGAGAAACTCTTTGCCAAGATCGAAGCGGCGCAGAAAGAGGGGCTAAAAATTACCGCCGACATGTACACCTACCCGGCCGCTGGCACGGGACTCGATGCCTGTCTCCCACCGTGGACGCAGAACGGCGGGCATGCGGAGTTTCTGAAGCGACTACGCGATCCGGCGACGCGCGAGAAGATCGCGGCTGAGGTGAAGGTGAACAGCAGCGACTGGGAAAATCTCTACTTCGCGGCGGGATCGCCGGAGAAAATTTTGCTGGTCGGTTTCAAAACGGAGAAGTTGAAGCCGCTGACCGGGAAGAGTCTGGCGGAAGTCGCGAAGACGCGCGGGAAAGATCCGATCGAGACGATCATGGATCTGATCAGCGAGGACGAGTCGCGGATCGATCCCGTTTACTTCCTGATGTCGGAAGAGAACGTGCGGAAGGAAGTCGCGAAGCCTTACGTTTCCTTCGGCTCCGATGAAGCGTCGCAAGCGCCCGAGGGACTTTTCTTAAAATCGCATCCGCACCCGCGCGCCTACGGCAACTTCGCGCGCGTCCTCGGGAAATATGTGCGCGACGAGAAGGTGATCCCGATGAGCGAAGCGATCCGCCGCCTGAGCGCGCTGCCGGCGGCAAACCTCGGGCTCGATCATCGCGGCCTGCTCGAGGAAGGAATGTTCGCGGACGTGGTTGTGTTCGACCCGGCGACGATCGCGGACCGGGCGACCTTCGCCGAGCCGCAGCAATATGCAGTCGGGATGAAGCATGTCTTCGTGAACGGGCAGCAGGTTTTGAAGAATGGCGAGCATACCGGGGCGACTCCAGGGCGCGCCCTCCAGGGGCCGGGGAAGCGGAAGTAAACCGCGCGAGGTTTGCGCTTCGATTCTGCCGCCGGGTTCCTTACGATCCGGACCGTGCGCGTCCCGTTTCTCCTTCTTTGCCTCACGATCATCGCCAACTCCGCCATCGGACAACGAGTGCAGGAAAGTCCGCCCGACCTCTCGACCAAGGCGCTCCTGACGAAGAAGATGCCGCCCAGCCTAACG
Source organism: Chthoniobacterales bacterium (assembly GCA_046597485.1). GTDB lineage: Bacteria > Verrucomicrobiota > Verrucomicrobiia > Chthoniobacterales > UBA10450 > JACCTI01. The sequence continues at coordinate 7,479 of JBKJKL010000050.1, read as the reverse complement.
AGTGCTGATGCGATGATGACGCTGCGCGCCCTGGCCGACGGCTATTACACCTGGCGGAACGAAAACTACCCGGTGCAAAGCAGCGACGCCGGCCTGCACACCTGGGACGATCGCCTGACCGATTACGCGCCGGCGAAGGTGAGCGAACGCGCCGCCTACGTGCGCGGCCTGCTCGAGAAAGTGCAGGCGATGAACCCGGAAGCGTGGGCGAAAGATGCGCAGATCAACTGGCTGCTTTTCCGATCACAGCTCGAGCGGGTCGACTTTGAAGATCGGATCCAAAAGCCGACGCAGAAGAATCCGCAGCTTTACACGAGCGAATGCGCGAACGGCATCTTCTCGCTCCTAAAGAAGGAATACGACACGCCGCGGAAACGTGCTCTCGCAGCGACGGCGCGCCTGTCGCAGATGCCGGCCATGCTCAAGCAGGGCCTCGCGAATTTGCAGGGCCCCGTGCAACTCTATGCGCGCCTTGCCCTGGAATCGGCCCGCGCGCTCGACCCGCTTTTGCAGGGCAGCCTGATGGCGCTCGATGTCGGCCTCGCGCCGGAGGAGCACACGGCGTTGGTGCAGGCGCGCGATGGGGCGCTCGCGGCGGCACACCAGTTTGCCGATGAACTCGAGAAGCGGTTGCCTTCGCTGCCGGCCTTCGCCCCGATGGGGGAGGCGAGCTACAACTACTACCTCAAGCACGTCCTGCTCCTGCCGCTGAGCGCGGACGAGGTGGAGATGATCGGCCGCGTGGAACTGACGCGTTACCGCGCGCTCGAGGCGCTGCTTTCCGATCCGCACCTGGCCGAACCCGATCCGTCACGGAGCAAAAATATCCCGGCCAACCAGGAAGCGTTCCTGAAAGCCTACGAGAGCCGCGAAGCCGAGATGATCGCGTTCATGAAGGAGCGGAAGCTAGTCACGATCCCGGAGTATCTCGGGCGCTTCGAGATCCGGCAGCTCCCGGAGGCGTTTAAGCCGACGAGCCCGGGCGGGTTTATGAATCCGCCGGGCGTCTACGACAAGGACCCGACTGGTTTCTACTTCATCCCGGCTTTTAATCGGGACTCGAAGAACTTCTACATCCGCGCGGCGATTGAGGATCCGCGGCCGATCCTCGGGCATGAAGGCATCCCGGGCCACTTCATGCAGCTCTCCATCGCGAATCATCTCTCGGACGAAATCCGGCGGCAGCATTTCGATAATACCTTCTGCGAAGGCTGGGCGCTCTACGGCGAGGAGATGCTGATGCGGACCGGCCTCTACCCAGAGAACTCGCCGGCGCAGGGGCAGATCCTGCGGCTCTCGCGTTATCGCTCGGCGCGCATCGGCGTCGATGTGAACCTGCACATTGGCCGCTGGAGTTTCGAGCAGGCGGTGCAGTATTTCATGGAAGCGGGCGGGCTCGATCGCGAAGCGGCGGAAGGCGAAGCAGCCGGCGCTGCCTCGGAGCCGACGCAGAAAATCGGCTACATCACGGGCAAGTGGCAGATCATGAATTTGCTCGGCCGCTATCGCGATAAGATGGGCGACCAGTTTCAGCTCGGGCAGTTCCACGATGACCTGATCAAGAACGGCACCCTGCCGGTTTCGATCGTCGAGTGGATCCTGCTCGATGACCGCAGTTCGCTCGATCGCGCCCTAAAGTAATCGTCCATGACGCCGGTCGAGCGCTACGCGCAATTCCGCGCCCGCGGGCGCCTGCACGAGCGCGCGCTCCTCGTCACGCCGCGCACGCCGGACGAGCTGGAACTACAAGCGCGCTGGTTCGCAGGAGACTTCGGGCGGAGTTTCCGCTCGGTCTGCGGGCAGGGGATCGAGATCGTGCAATTCGGCACTTGGAATCGCGAGCCGGGCCCCGACTTCGATGGCGCGGCCATCCGGGTCGAGGGCAGCGCTCCAGTGCGCGGCAGCATCGAGTTCGACCTCTCGGACCGGAACTGGGAGACGCATGGCCACGCGGCCAACGTGGCTTTCGACGACACCGTCTTGCATGTCTTCGTCTACGCGACGACGCCGACTTTTTTCACCCGCACGCTCTCGCATCGCAACGTCCTGCAAGTGCGCGTGGACCTGGCGGCGCTGCCGGATGCGTTTGTCTCGAACGTGCCGCTAGCTCATGCGGGACGCTGCCAAGCGCCGCTGCAAGGATTGCCGGAAGATCGTGTGCTGAGCGTGATCGCGGCGGCCGCGCGTTTCCGTTTGCAACGAAAGGCGGCGCGGCTGCGCGGAGCGATCGAGCAACACGGCGCCGCGCAAGCGGCGTATCACGAAGTTGCCGGGGCACTCGGTTACAAGCAGAACAAGCTGCCGTTCACGCTGCTCGCGCAGCGTTTCTCGCTGGCTGCGATTGAAGCAGCGCGCGACGATGCGGAGGCGATTCTCTTCGGCCTTGCGGGTTTTTTAGACGCGGCAGACCTGTGCGTTTACGCGGAAGAAACGCGCGGCTACGTCCGCGGCCTCTGGGATCGCTGGTGGCCGCACCGCGATCGCCTGCAGCGTCTCATCCTGCCGCGCGTGCTTTGGAAGCTGGGCGGCGCTCGCCCGATGAATCACCCGCAGCGCCGGCTCGGCGCGCTGACCGCACTCGCGACGCGTTGGAGCCGGTTCATGCACTCGTTAGGCGCGGCGGAACCAGCGCGGGCGGCGCGCCAGTTCTTGCTCGCGGCCGAGCATGATTACTGGCAGCGCCATTACACGCTCACTTCCGCGGCGACGGCGCGCGAAATGGCATTGCTCGGCGAAAGCCGCGTAGCCGAGATCATGGCAAACGTCGTCTTTCCTTTCCTGGCCGCGCACGGAAGCGACGTATGGGAAGAATACGAAAAGCTGCCGGCGCGCCTCACGAATCGGCGGCTCGAAACAGGCGCGACTCGGCTCTTCGGCGATGACCCGCGGCGGCCCGCCTTCCTCAAGACGGTCGCGCAGCAGCAGGGACTGTTGCAAATCTACGAAGACTTTTGCCTGCAGGACAATTCCGACTGCGCCCACTGTCCCTTTCCCGAGCAAATGCAGCAGTGGGCCTAGCGCGCGCTTGCCAAGCGGAAGGCCACATCCGAGAATCCGCTTCGATTTGCGGGTGTAGTTCAATGGTAGAACGGCAGCTTCCCAAGCTGCATACGAGGGTTCGATTCCCTTCACCCGCTGTCTCTGCGCGCTTCATGCACATTCGCTTCCTTCAGCTTTTCTTTCTCGCCGCGCTCTTCGCCGCGGTGGGTTGCGAGTCAACCTCTAGAGACACGAAGAAGTCGAAGCCGTCGGCCGCCAGGAAGAAAAACGCGACCGAGAAAGTGGACTCCGACTTCGTCCTGCGCGGCGGTTTTCGGTAAGCCAATCGCCGCCGCCCGGCGCCTCGCGGCCGGTGAGTCCGTTGACACCTGCGACGCGATGAGCGAACATCGTCTCGGTAAAGCTACTTGGGCTTGTGTTAGTGGGCGCTATGCTTCCCCGATGAAGGGCGCCCTTTATTCAGTCTCAATAGCTATCGACAAAGTCATGTCGGCCCGAGGCCCTTCGAGGGGTTTCGTTAAGGTTAGCTAGCCGCAGCCCGAAAGGCGGCGGTTGTGAGAGGGCGGAACTCGAATTCTGCCCGACTTGAGATATGAAACCTACATTCCCGACCATCGGGCGGGCTCGTCGTCGCGACGCGTCCTCCACCATCGGACATCATCAGACGCGCACCCCGCGCACCGACTGGAGCTTCCAAGCTCCGGACGCGACGATCCGCGGCGGCGCGGCGTCCATCACTCGCCCGGCGTTTCGCACGCTGAGCAATGAGTTCTTCGCAGTCGAAGCGCACAAGGTGATGCGCATCGAGACGATTCTCTTCGGGATCATCATCGCGATGACCACCTGGCCGATCGCCCTTGCCGCGCAGGCCGCCTACGGCTTGATGAAGTAAATTGCACCCGTCGGTCCTCCGCGCCGGATTTTTTCCGGCGGCGGAGGCTGGCGGAGTTTGCTCTTACCGGCCGAAGAGTCGTCGGAAAGAGTTGATGATTCCCTTCGGAACGGCCTCCACTTTCCGGCCAAAATCCTCCGCCCGCTGCGCGAGCGGCTGCACCTCCAGGCCCTCGTGGAAACTGCACGCCGCCGTCGGGATGCGGTCCGTGGGCAGCGCCAGATCGTAGGCCGTGCCGGCCGCGACGCAGCCATCGGTCGCGAGCTTATTCGAGACGCCGCAGACATTGGCGCGCCCCACCGGCATCGTCGGCTGGAAGGCCTGCGCCGGGTAACGCTGCGCGGCTTTGCTCATCACGCTCGTCCAGACGGGCAGCGCGAGGGTCGCTCCATACCCGCCTGACATGATGGTCTGCGGCTGGTCGAAGCCGACCCAGACGCCGCAGGTCAGTGCGCTCGTGTAACCCAAAAACCAGGCATCCTTGTAATCGTTTGTCGTGCCGGTCTTGCCGCCGGCCGGAAGCTTGAAGCCGAGATTGCGCGCGCTCGCGGCCGTCCCGCGCTTCATCACGTCTTCGAGAAGCTGCGAAGTCATCCAAGCCGCGCCCGGATCTATCCCCGGCGCGGTGACATGCGCGGCGCGGTAGATCGGGTTGTGATCCGCATCGTCGATCCGCTCGATGATGTAGGATTGCTTTCGCACCCCCGCGTTTGGGAACAAGGTGTAAGCCGCGGTGAGGTCTTTGAGGTTGCTCTCGAACGACCCGATGAACGTCGCCGGGCCGATCGGGATGTTCTGGCCAAGACCAAGATTTGTCGCCACACGCTGCACTTCCTCCGCGCCGACAAAATTGCCTACGCGGACCGTCATCGTATTGCGAGAATGGACGAGCCCGTAGGAAGCGGGCTGCACGCCGTTGTAGGAGTTGTCCGAATTTCCCGGCGTCCAATTTCCTCCGCCAAGAATTTCGCCGGGCTGGATCGGTCCATCATCGACGTAGGCGCCGGGCAGCATCCCTTGGGTAAAAGCGAGCGCATAGACAAACGGTTTAAACGACGAACCGACCTGGCGATTGGAAGGCGAGAGCGCACGGTTGAATTTGCTCTGCGCGTAATCGCGGCCGCCGACCAGCGCGCGCAGGCCACCGCTCGCGTTGTCGATCACCACGACCGCACCCTCGAGATAGGGCATGGCTGAATCCTCGCCATCTGCCGGCGGACGATAGGACGCTTTTGCCGGATGTCGGAAGCCGCGCTGTTTCTCCACTAGCGAGAGTTGCGCCTCGAGCGCCTGTTCTGCGGAACGCTGCACCGCCGGATCGAGCGTGGTGTAAATGTTGAGGCCGCCGAAGTCGATCTGGTCGGGCGTGAGCAGCACGTTCAAGTCGCGCTGGACGCCGTCCATCGCGTAGTTCTCCTGGATCTGCGGGAGGCGTTTCGGGTTGGAGGCCACCTTCGTCGCGCGCGCCTGTTCCGCGTCGCGCGCGCTGATCAATTTCAAGTCGACCATGCGATCGAGCACGCTGTTCCGTTCGTTGGCTGCGCCTTCCGGATTACGCAGGGGCGAGAAGCGATTCGGGCTCCGGATGAGTCCGGCGAGGATGGCCGCTTCCGAGAGATTTAAATTCGCAGCCGGCTTGCCGAAGTAGGCCTGCGAGGCGGTCTCGATGCCGTAGCAGCCGGAGCCGAAGTAGATCCGGTTCACGTAGAGCTCGAGGATCTGATCCTTCGTGAACTGCCGCTCGATGCGGAGCGCCACCATCGCCTCGAGCATCTTGCGTCGCAGATTACGCCCGCCGAGCGGGAGGCTGTTGCGCGCGAGCTGCTGGGTGATGGTGCTCGCGCCCTCGCGCACCCCGCCACCGGAGAGATTGCGCACGATGGCCCGCGCGACGCCACGGGGATCGAGACCGCCGTGTTTGTAGAATCGAGTATCTTCGCGCGCGACCAGGGCGTGGAGGAAGAGCGGTGAGACTTCCTTAAACGGAACCACGATGCGGTTCGCGCCCGCGAGCCGGCTGTAGATCTTGCCGTCGACGTCGAAGACGGTGTTCCGCTCCGGCATCTCGCCGACGCGTTTCAGGTCAAAGGTCTGCGCCCAGATGGCGTATAAGGCAACCACGCCAAAGATGCTGCCGACGAAAAGGACGAGCAGCGTGAGGCCGATCCCAAGTGGCCAGCCGCGCCAGCGCGACTTGCGACGCGGAGTGCGGGCGCGCGCGAAAAGTTTCATCAGCAGTGAGACGGAGACGTGAGGAATTCTGAGATGCCCAACGCCGGGCATCCTTGGCAATCGTTATTCGATTTTCGCCCGCGTGCTGCTTGTGGCTGCTCCGTTCGCGTTCCGCTTTCCCACGTGGAAACGAGGACGACGGACCGCGCCGCGCTTTTAACCGCGCGCCTTACTTACTAGAGCAGACGAACGCCGGCGCGTTGCTGCGCATGCTCTTCGTCGCTACAAGGCGCGTTCAACGGCACGCCAGCTTCTTGGCTGCTCGACTGCACGACACCCTTCTCGATGAGATACTGCTCGAGCTCTTCGCCACTGATATCGGCCACCATCTCGCCGTTTACTTCGACGCAGGGCGAAAGCGGCTGGCCGCTTTTCGTTTCCATCTCCCAGCGGAAGGCCGGGTTCTGGATAATGTCCTTCTCGGTGTATTCGAGATTGTATTTTGCGAGCACGGCGCGGATGCCGCTGCTCCAGCCGCATTGTGTTTTGACGTAGGCAGTGATCTGTGGCTTTTCCATCGCCCGCACTGTAGCACACCCGCAGGTGCGCGCTCAGGAAAGCTCGAGAGTGAGCTGGTCCGTCGGGCGGCGGAAAGCGGCGGTGGATAACGGCTTTCGCTCCTCTGCGATGCCGGCGCGGCGGCGCGAGACTTTGAACATGGTCTCGATCTGCTGCGCGAAGATGCCTTCGCCCGTCTGCCGCACGCTCCAGCGCGAATCGTAGACGCGGTCCGTCCCGCGGCCGTGCATGTCGCGGACGCGGCCGAGGATCTTTTCCTTCCGCTGCGGAAAGTGCTCATCGACCCAGCGCTCGAAAATCGGCGCCACCGACCAAGGCAAGCGCAGGACGACATAGCCGGCCGAGACTGCGCCCGCCTTTCCGCAAGCCTCGAGGATGGCTGGCACTTCGTGGTCGGTCAGGCCGGGTATGATCGGCGCCACCATCACGCCAGCGGGGATGCCGGCGGCGCGCAGTTGCGCGACAGCGTCGAGGCGGGCCTGCGGCGAGGAAGTGCGTGGTTCGAGGATGCGCTGCAGCTTCGGGTCGAGCGAGGTGATCGAGATGTTCACGGCCGCGGCGTTGTGTTGCGCGAGCTCCTGCAGAATGTCGATGTCGCGCGTCACGAGCCGATTCTTCGTAATGATGGAGACGGGATTGCGAAACTTCGCCAGCACCTCGAGACAGCCGCGGGTGATCCGCAGCTTCCGCTCGACCGGCTGGTAGCAATCCGTCACGCCGCTCATCACCACGGTCTGCGGCTTCCAGCTGGGCGCGGACATTTCCGCCGCGAGCAGGGCGGGCGCATTTTCCTTCACCATGATGCGGCTCTCGAAATCGAGCCCGGCGGAAAAACC
>JBKJKL010000014.1:0-2651 GCA_046597485.1 Chthoniobacterales bacterium | reverse complement strand
GAAGATTGTTCTGGGGGGAACAGCCGCCCTTCGCGTCCATCGGACGTGGGGGGCGGTACTTTTTTGCCCCGAACCAAAGTGAACACCGAACGTCGAACGCGGAGTGCGGACGACACTTCAAAGTTGGACGTTGAGCGTTGGACGTTCGACGTTTGCCCCGTCTTGAACGCCGAGCTAACACGCCCCGCCCCGCGGCCCCGCCGCTTTTCCTGGGCGCTGGCCTTCGTACTTATCTTCTTGATCGCGGCCGGATTGATCGCGCTCATTTTCTGGCGAGTGGAAACCTGGCCGGCGCGCACTGCGCAGCAGACAAGCGCGGAACTGGAGCGCCTCGGCCGCAAGGCGCGGGATGCCTTCCTCTCCCTCGCGCAGATGCAGCCGCGGGTGACGATCAACGACCGCGTTTATCTCGAGCAAACCACCGGCATCGCGGAGCTGGCGCTGATCTCACGCCGCGTCGAAGTGGAACATGAATTCGAGCACACTTGGGCGGGCAGCACGAAGCGGGTGAAGCTGCACGGCACCTTCGCGGTGAAGGCCGGCTTCGACCTGCGCGAGCCGGTCTCAGTGGACGTGCGAAACAATGAACTGCTTGTGCAGATGCCGCCGGCGACCGTGCTCGGGATCGAGCAGGAGGACGTGGAAGTACAATCCATGCAGAACGGACTCTGGAATCGCGTCTCCGCCGCCGACGTAGAGACGGAACTGAAACAACTCCCGCGGCTGGCGCGCGAGAAGGCCGCCGCTTCTGGCCTAACGAGTGAAGCGGAAGCCAGCCTGCAGCGCCAATTACAGGAGCGGCTCGGTAGGGCGCGGCCCGTACGAATCCAGTATGCCGTGAAGTCGGTTGCGCCCGTCGCCCTTGGGACACCCGCGCCCTAGTTCGCCAGCCAGCGGGCGAGCTGCTGTTTTAGTTCGACGCTGGGCTGCACCCGCAGATCAAGTCCGGCATCCACGCGCAGGACCTCGCCATTCGGCCGCTCGAAGAGCAACTGCACCGTCGTCGCGCCAGGCGACAAGGAGAGAATCTCCCGCACGCTCTGCAACTCCGCCGACGTGGTTGTGTTCGGAAAACGCAGGACAAACGGCGAGCCATTCGCCATCGCTGCCCCGCTCGTTTGCTCGTCGGCCTTGAGCAGTTTCAACTTCTGCGCGGTGGCGCGGATCGTCTCATCCCGCTTGTCGAGCATCCCCTGCACCGCGACGACGCGGCCGGGCAAAAGCGACTCGGCGACCTTCGTGTAGACGTCGTTCCAAACCATGATCTCGAGGATCCCGGTCAAGTCTTCCACCCAGACGACGGCGAAAGGTTTCGCTTCTTTCTTGGTGAACTTTTTCTCCACCTGCGCGAGTGCGCCGGCGATGCGGAAAGTGGAGCGGTCCGGCGCCTCGGCGAGCGAGGAGATCAGCTGATAATTTCCCGCCGCGATCACGGACGCGTAGGCGTCGAGCGGATGGCCGGTGACGTAAAATCCGAGCAGTTCCTTTTCGTAGGTGAGCGTCTCGTGCTTCGTCCACGGGATGACATTTCTCGACGACGCCTTCGAGACCGGCGCAGGCAGATCGTCGAAGAGTGAAACCTGGCCGCTCGCCCGATCGCGATGCGAGGCCGAGGCGGAGGCAAGCGATTCCTCGACGCAGGCAAAGAGCTCCGCCCGATCGCGACCGACGAAATCGAAGGCGCCGCACTTCACAAGGCTTTCCAGCATCTTGCGGTTTGCGATGCGCGAATCGAGCCGGCGGCAAAAATCCTCGAGCGAAGCGAACTGCCCGTCGCGTTCCCGCTCCGCGATGGCGGCTTCCATCGCGCCTTCGCCGACGTTCTTGATCGCGGCCAGGCCGTAGCGGATCGACGCCTCGTTTTCCGGCTTAAACTTGAGCGCGCTCCAGTTCACATCCGGCGGCAGAATCGGAATGCCCATCCGTTTGCACTCGCCGACGAAGACCGAAATCTTCTCTGTGTTGTTGACCTCATTACTGAGCAACCCGGACATGAACTCGACTGGGTAATTCGCTTTCAGGTAGGCCGTCTGATAGCTGATCACTCCATAGGCCGCGCTGTGGCTTTTGTTGAAGCCATAGCCGGCGAACTTCTCGAGCAAATCGAAAATCGCGCTCGCTTTTTTCTCCGCGATGTTGTGCGTCGTAGCGCAGCCGGCGATGAAGTTTTCGCGCTCCTTCGCCATCTTCTCCTTGTCCTTCTTGCCCATCGCGCGGCGAAGAAGATCGGAGCCGCCTAACGAATAGCCGGCGAGCAGATTGGCCGCGGCCATGACCTGCTCCTGGTAGATCATGACGCCGTAGGTTTCGGCCGAAACTTCCTCGAGCAGCGGATGAACGTAGCGGACTTTTTTCAGCCCCTTTTTGCGTTCGATGTAATCGTCGATCAGGTCCATCGGCCCGGGTCGATAGAGCGCGATCAGGGCGATGATGTCGTCGAGCTTCTGCACGTCGAAGCGTTTCGCCGTGCTGGTCATGCCGCCGGATTCCATCTGGAAAAGGCCGATCGTTTCGCCGCGATTGTAGAGACCGAAGGTCGCGGCGTCGTCGAGCGGGATGTCGGCGAGCAGGAAAGCAGGCGTGTGAGCGTGGATCAACTTGAGCGTGTCCTCGATCACGGTGAGCGTTTTCAGCCCAAGAAAATCCATCTT
>JBKJKL010000459.1:0-2508 GCA_046597485.1 Chthoniobacterales bacterium | reverse complement strand
AAACACAGCGACCGCCCTGCATGGCGATCGGGTGGTGGCACGGATCACGCGGGACGAAGGCTACGCCCGATCGAAGGGCGCGAGCGCGCGGGCCGAGGGGATGGTCATTCGCATCCTCGAGCGGATGCACGACAGCGTGGTCGGCACCCTCGAGCACTCGCGAAATTTCCATTACGTCGTCCCGGACGATCCGCGGCTCGTGCACAACATCTACGTGCAGATGCCGCCGCCCACGCCGCTGCCAAAGGCGCCGATGCGCGGCGACAAAGTCGTCGTCCGTCTCGACTCCTGGGAATCGCGCCATGTGAATCCGGAAGGAACGATCATCGAGGTCCTCGGCCCGGCCAGCGCGCCCGGCGTCGACATGCTTTCGATCATCCGGAAGTTTAATTTACCGACTGAGTTTCCACGCGCCGTGGTGGAGGAAGCGGAACGAATCCCAGAGACGGTCGATCCTTCGAAGGTGAAGGATCGCGAAGATCTGCGCGGGCAATTCATCCTTACGATCGACCCGGACGACGCGCGCGATTTTGATGACGCCGTCTTTGTCGAACGCCTCTCCAGCGGCGGCTGGAAGCTCGGCGTGCACATCGCGGATGTGGCGCACTACGTCGCGCCCGGCTCGCAGCTCGACCGCGAGGCGATGAAACGCGGGAACAGCGTTTATCTACCGGATCGCGTGATCCCGATGCTGCCGGAGCGGCTGAGCAACGGCATCTGCAGCTTGAAGCCGAACGTCGACCGGCTGGCGCATTCGGTTTTCATCCAGTTCGACAAGGGCGGGAAGCCGCGCAGCGCGCGCTTTGGTAAAACGATCATCCGAAGCGCGAAGCGGCTCACCTATCGCGAGGCCTACGCCATCCTGCAGAAGCCGGCGTGCGACGACTTGAGCGAGCGGCTCCATGTGGCTTGGGAACTCGCCTCGTTGCTGCGCCGGAATCGCTTCAAGGCCGGCTCGCTCGATCTCGATTTTCCCGAGGTCAAAGTGCGGCTCGATGCGGACGGGAAACCGATCCAGCTCGAGCGGATCGAGAACGACGAGTCGCACCAGCTCGTCGAAGAATTCATGCTCGCGGCCAACGAAGCGGTTGCGCGTGAATTGAAACACCGGCTCGTGCCCACGGTCTATCGCGTGCACGAGGACCCGGAACCCGATCGCCTCGCGGAATATCGCGAGCTCGTCCTGAGCTATCAGTACAAGGCGGGCGACCTGACGAATCGCGCCGAGCTGCAGCGTCTGCTCGCTTCCTTCCGCGGTAAACCGGAGGAACAGGCGCTCAAGATTGGCCTGCTCAAAAGTCTGAAGCGCGCACGCTACGCGACGCAGCCGCTTGGTCACTACGGCTTGTCGAAAGTAAATTACACGCACTTCACCAGCCCCATTCGCCGCTACGCCGATCTCATCGTCCACCGCACGCTCGCAGCTGGGAAGGGTCAACGCGACGCCGCGGATCTCACGTCCATCGCGGAGCACATCTCAACCACCGAACGCAGCGCGGCCGAGGCCGAGATCGAGGCGGTTAAACTAAAGAAGCTCGAGTTCTTCCAGCGTCAGCTCGACGCAAAGGACCCGCAGGTCTTTCGCGCTTCCGTGCTAGAGGTGAAAAACTTCGGCCTCGTCGTGGAGCTGCCCGATGTTCTGCTGACTGGGCTCATCCACATCTCCTCCCTCACGGGCGACTTTTACGTCTTTAACCAAGCTCAGCGGAAACTGATTGGCCGGAGCACGCGGCGCACGTTTTCGGTTGGCGACGAGCTGCACGTCTACGTGGCCCGGGTCGATGTTTTCAAACGCCAGGTCGATTTCGCGATCGCGGAGGAGAAGCAGGAAAAGCGGCGGAAACGACGGTAGCGCTGCGACGCTGTGGCGCTTGCGGAAGCAGCTCTGTCTAAGATGTTTGCGGGAGAAGTCGCGGAAATTTTTCGCTTCCCCCGCGGATAGTGAGCTGGCTAGGATGCCCCGTCTAGAGCGATGGATAACGTGATCGAAGCAAAGCAGGTGCAGATTGAGCGCAAGCAGTTCAACCTCGAGCTGCGCGAGAACGATCGCGGCCGTTTTCTCCGCATCACCGAAGAAGCGCCCGGCCGCCGCAACACGATTATCGTCCCGAGCACTGGGGTGGAAAATTTCACCGCCGCAATCACCGAAGTGCTCAACGCCGGCGACCGCGTCGCAGCCGCGTCCTAAACCGCGGTGCGGGTGACAATCGCCGCGACATGCTTGCACTGCGGCAGGACGAACTTTCGCAGTTCAACCCTGACTGCGCGCAGCGCAAAGGTGGCCAGCAGATGAACGGCGATCGCCGCCGCCATCGTCTCAATCAGTCGGTCAGCGCGCTGTTCGCAAAAAACGCGGACCTCTGGGGCGACAGCCGCGTAGTCGACGGTGCGGGCCAGTTCGTCGCCCAAATGGTCGAAGCTTTCGTTTGGCCAAAGGCGTAGGCAGAGAACGAGGCGCTGCGGCGCGGCCCGTTCGGCCTCCGGCACACCAATCCGCAGGTTGAGTTC
>JBKJKL010000425.1:0-3253 GCA_046597485.1 Chthoniobacterales bacterium | reverse complement strand
CTTCTGGTTCCTTCGGTGCGCTCGGCGCGGCCGCCGCCGTCTTGGTCGAGGTGCGCCGCCCGCGCTGAGTGCGCTGCTGCTCGGTGCGTACGAGATCGTCGTAGTAAATGAATTCGTCGCAGTTGTTAATGAAGAGGTCGGAGCTTGAGTTCTTCACGCCCACGCCGATGACCGTTTTGGCGTTCTCGCGCAGCTTGCTCACAAGCGGGGAAAAATCCGAGTCGCCGCTGATGATCGCGAAGGTGTCGAGATGGCTCTTCGTATAACAAAGATCGAGCGCGTCCACCACCATCCGGATGTCGGCCGAGTTCTTGCCCGCCTGGCCGCGGCTCGGGATTTCGATTAACTCGAAGGCGGCGCCGTGCAGCGCGCGCTTGAAGTCCTTGTAGCGGCCGAAATCGCAGTAGGCCTTTTTTACCACGATGTGGCCCTTGAGCAGGAGTTGCTCGAGCACCTTGTCGATGTCGAAGGCGGGGAACTTCGCGTCCTGCGCGCCTCGGGCGATGTTTTCGAGATCGAGGAAAACCGCGATCGTGGCGGTGGATTCTTGCGCGTTGGCCATCGGGCGGAATCTACGCGGAGTCTGCGTGCACGGACAGGCGAAAGAGCACCAGCGCGCGGTGGCTGCCGCAGTCTACGCTTTCTCCGGCGTCTGCGAGACGGCGAGCAGGAGGCCGAGGGCCAACTCCGCGGCGTAGACCGTGCGGGCGGCGGTCCGGTGCTCGGCGAGTTCTTCGGTGGCCGCTTTCACGATCTGCGGACCGACATGCCAGAGGAGCGAGTGCCAGCGCGGCTTGATCAAGCCCATCAAGCCGTCCCCGATCAAAAAAAGCGCACCGGCTTGCACGAGGCGCCGGGTATTAAGATTGTCTGTCATCCATTCTATTTGCGTGCGGCGCGCGAACTTTCAAATAGTTCCACCGTGATGAAGCCAATCCTCGAAACGCCGCGCCTCCGCCTGCGCGAGATGTCGCCGGAGCAGGATGCCGAGCTGATGCTCGAGATCCTAAACGAGCCGGCCTTCATCCGCTATGTCGCCGATCGGCACGTGCGGACCCTGCGCGAGGCCGCGGCTTACATCACCGAGAAAATCCTCCCGAGCTACGCGCTCCACGGCTTCGGATTTTACATCGTTGAGCTAAAGGAAAGCGGCCTGCCCATCGGCATGTGCGGCCTGGTAAAACGGGAGACGCTGGAGGACGTGGATGTCGGCTTCTCCGTCCTGGAGCGTTTTTGGGGGCGCGGTTATGCGAGCGAAGCCGCGGCCGCGCTCATGGAGCACGGCCGGCAGACGCTGGGCCTGCCGCGCATCGTCGGCGTCACCGCGCCGGACAACGACCGCTCCGCTGCAGTGCTGGAGAAGCTCGGCCTCCGCTACGAGAAGATGATCCACCTGCCCGGCTACGGCGAGCAGACGCGGCTCTTTTCCTAGGCGCGCTGCCTAACGAGCCGTTACAGCTCGGGCGAGGCGATGCTGGCGGCATGCGTGATCGGGTCGAGGAAGCGCATCTTGCCCGCCTCATCGAGACTGATCTCGCGCGAACGTTGCTTGTCGCGGAGGAAGAGGCGCGTCTGTTCCGCGGCGAAACGGGTGTCGATCACGTTCATGTTCGCCTCGTCGTTCAGCCGGATGGTGCGCAAGTCGAAGTTGGCCGAGCCGACCGAGACGAAGGCGCCGTCCACGATCATTAGCTTGGTGTGGTCCATCGCCGGCTGGTATTCGTAAATATGAACGCCAGCGCGGATCAGGCTGGGCCAGTATTTCCGCGAAGCGATTCTGACGATCTTCTGGTCGATGTGTTTGCCGGGGATGATGATCTCCACGCGCGCGCCTCGCTTGGCCGCATCGATCAACCCTTTCCGCATCAGCTCGTCGGGGACGAAGTAGGCGTTCTCGATCAGCAGGCTGCGCTGCGCCGAGGCCAGCGCGAGGAGATACATCAGGCGGACGTCAAGACTGCCGAGGCGGGGTGAGCTGACGAAGACCTGCGCGCTGTAGGGGCCGGTCGGGGCGAGCGGCGGGAAGTAATCCGGGCCATGCAGCACAGTGCCTTCGGTCTTGAGCCAGTTGTCGAGAAAGGCGGCCTGGATCTGCGCCACCACCGGGCCGGTGACACGGTAGTGATTGTCCCGCCAATGCTCCGGCGATTCGCCGTTGCCGAGCCACTCATCGGCGATCCCGACTCCGCCGATGAAGCCGATCTTGCCATCGACGATCAGGAGTTTGCGATGCGTGCGGTTATTGAAGCGGCGCGGATCCCAGATCGTGAGCGGGTGAAACTTTACCGTATGCACGCCGGCGGAGCGGAGCTTCTCGAGATTTTCGCCGCCCATCTTGGCCGTGCCCTGCGCATCGAGGATCACATTGACTTGCACCCCAGCGCGCGCGCGTTCGGCGAGAGCATCGGCAATCTGGCGCGCGATCTGGCCGTCCCAGAAGACGTAGGTTTCGAAATTGATCGTGCGTTTGGCGCCGTGGATCGCGGCCAGCATTCCCGGGAAAATCTCCCGCCCATTCACGTAGGTCGTGATGCTGTTGCCGCTCACGTAGCTGCCGCCGCTCAGGAGGGCGCCGCTCGCTTGTTTAAAGGTTGGGGAGGCCGCGGAGTAGAGCGACGTGACCGGCTCTTTCACGTTGCGCGTCTCGCGCGTGGCGCAACCAGTCAGGACGACGGCCGCGAGCAGAATTGGGGCAAAGGAAATGTGCATCGAGTAGCCCCTGCAAAGCTGGTGGCGGGCCAAACTCACCGCGCGTCGAACTCACGCAGCCGTTCGGTGAAGTAATCCGCGGCGTTCACCGTCTTGCCGTCCGGCCGACGAATTTTGTAAGACCGGTGGGTCAGCGACGACTCCGAGGCGCAGTATTTCACGAAGTCCTCCGCCGTCTTCACCCGCTCGCCGGCGTAGTCGAGTTTCCTCCGTAGATGCTTGGCTGCTTCCGCCGCGCCGTGGTCGGAGCCGTTCCGGATGAAGACGACATCCTTGGCCGTTTCCACCTCGTGCAGGAGAAAATCGATCCGTGCCTGTTCCCGGGCTTCCCGCGCGAAGAGGGAAACGGTCAGCACGAGTAAGATGGCGGCGAAGGAAAGGAATGGTTTCATGTGGCAGTCGTTAGTCGGATGGGCGGCGCCGAAATTCAGCGCAGCAGGAGCATGATGAGCGCACCGCGAAGACGAGTCTCGTCTTTGCGGCGACGACGCAACGGGGAAGGCCCGCGGCTACTGGAGCGCTTTCTCCAAGAGCTCCGCAAGAC
>JBKJKL010000407.1:0-3552 GCA_046597485.1 Chthoniobacterales bacterium | reverse complement strand
AGACCGCTGCTTCACGCTGCGCCGGCCAGGACGCTAACAACATGCGCGAAGGCGTGCGCCAGAATGGCCGCCTCAAGCCCTCGGCGCCAGTACAGATAGCCAAACAACAGGCCAGGCGCAGTATTTCCGACAACGACGGACGCGATGACAGGAGGGGTGAGGGAAGCCCCCATCGCTGCAACTGCAGGCAGGTGCCCTGCCCCGAACAACAGGGCAGCGAAGAGGAT
Organism: Chthoniobacterales bacterium; assembly: GCA_046597485.1. Lineage (GTDB taxonomy): Bacteria > Verrucomicrobiota > Verrucomicrobiia > Chthoniobacterales > UBA10450 > JACCTI01. Next base: position 3,325 of record JBKJKL010000407.1, on the reverse strand, counting down.
ACCGCCGATCACGTAAGCCAGGCGCGGCAGTCCGACCCTCTTCTGCAGGAAACGCCAGGGCAGCCAAACCAAGACGGTCATCAACCCCCAGCGCATCAGCATTTCTTCCGTGACTCCGCCATAGAGAATCTTTGCGGCAAGAGGAATTTCGTACGTTTTGCCGAGGGCTAAGAGTTCGGTCGGCGCGATGCGCTGCACGAGAACGAGCATGCCCCCGATAAGCAACCCGACAATCGCGGCCGGAATCAGTTGCGACCTGAGCGCGGCCCAAGTGCCAGTGCCGGACAGCGCCGCCTCGAAGACGGGTGCACCAAGACCGACTGACCGGGACAACGCGACGCCGGCCCACACCGCGATCGCAACAAGAACGCCGCTTTGCAGCATGCTCGCAGCCACCGCCAGCCCAAGAGGAAGTCGGTGCGGCACTTTGGCCAGAATCTGCGGGAGGACGGTCAGACTGAGGACGACAACGCCAGCCATAGCGGCCAGCCACAGCACCACGCCTAAGCGCATCCTCATGTTCTGTAACATAAAAAGTCGGGTCAGCGGTCTAACGAGGAGGGAATGGAGTGAAACACCATGGTCAAGCCGGAATGCGAGATTCAATCTTGGCCTCTTTACCTCCTCGGCTGCCGCCTTGGATAGGCGTTGCGGATCTTGTCATCCGTTTCGTTTCCTTGTGTTCTGGTCGCGACGCGCGACGACGGGAACGCCAAAGCAAGACCGCGGCAAATAAGCTGGCTGCGGCACCGGTGCCATAGCCGAGTTGCCAAGACAGCCGCCTCGAAGGCTCCGCATCGTCGTAGGAGGCGAGAAAACCAAAGACGCAGAAGAGGGCGACGCCGACCGTGCGAGTGCGGCCAAGACCAGTGGGACCTGCTGCGCGGCGACAGCAGAAAGCTAAATGCAATTCCCAGCACAATCATGCCGACTAGGATAAGGAGTGCGATGCTGATACGTGCGGCGTAGCAACGCCTAACGAAACACAAGATCAGATACGGCTACCAAGGGCGAGCGTCAATCAAAGTGCAGCCCCGGAGTTTGGGAATGAGATGCGGCCCGGCGCCGCCGTCGGTCGCTCTCGTGAGCCGAGAACGATCCGACGAGGTGAAGATTAGTTACCCGATCGCGACGGCCGCAGACCGACGCGCCGCGGTGCCGCGATAGTGAACGACGCAGAGAAGACCCAGCGTCGCCAAACCAACCAAACCAAGGGACGATTCAGGAACCGCGCTCACGCGATTCACTGACACGTCGTCGAGCCGGAAGAAATCCGCGTCGTTCCGGTAAGTAAAGGTCAGCGTGCTCGTCGCAGCCGTGGCAAACCCGGTTCCAGTAAACTGCGTGTAGCCGAATCTTCCAACGTTGGTCAGGGAGACAAACTGAATCCCGTTGAACATCGCCTGAAACAGGTTTGGCGGCGTGGTGCCGTCGTTCGCGAGGAAAAACGAGATCGAGTAGATCGCCCCTGCCACCGTATTGAACGTCTGACTCATAGTACCATTCGTCCCGGTAGCACCGAGGAAGGCGTAGCGAGTGCCGGAATGTGCGAAGGAGGTGTTAGACCCAAATCCGGTAAAATTGCTTGGGTCGCTGTAGACCCACGGAGGAGCGGTAGTCGCTGTGCCAGTTTCAAAGCCGCCATTGACGATCTGGGCATTCGCGAACGGTGCAAACAAGCACAGGGCGAGTCCGATAGAGAGAAGGGAGGGGAGGTGCGAGGTTTTCATAAGGGGGATCTTTCTTAACGGCGGAGTCTGGGAATTGGCGGTCGAGACGTCCAGAAAAAACTACGTGGGAGATGGGGTCGGAGCCTGAATCTTGGCCGCTGGCGGTTCTTAAATTTCCCCGGGTATGAGCGGATCACGCTTGTGACATGCCCTCCGCTGACGTCGGTCGGCCTGGTCGAGCAGGTGAATGGAGGGAGCTGGGGAGCCGCGAGATGGACGGGCAGGCCGGAGGCTTAGGGAGCGGGAGGCATCGGCGCGGCCAGCGGTTGGCTGCATAGTTTGGTTAGATGGTTGCGTTGCTACCCTTTAACCCGGGTCCATACGAGTTCCGTAGTTATTATCTTTCCACCTACAGGCATCGGCGGTGTCAGGAGAATGAGTTGGTCGCCTTAAAAGCGGAGGACGCGAATCAGGTCCGTGCCGACCCAGTTTTGGACGGAGGCGGCTTCAACGTGATGGGTGACTTTGTCGTCGTTCACCGTGTAACGCCCTGCATAGGCAAAGAAGGTAGCGAAAGCTTCGGCGCGTTGTTCAGGAGGTGCTGCGATGCGGTCGGCCACTGAAAGCAGTTTGCGTCCGTCGTGACTGATTATCACATTCACCCTGCCATCAGATGTGTAGCTGAGAAAACCTGTAGGGCTCGAACCAAAAGGGGCGTCGTCTTTGTCGCCGCCCGCGGTTGACGAAGATGCAGATACGAGCCGCCAAGTATTGACGAGACGGTTGCTGTCTTGGGCCATCAGGTGTCCCGGAAACGTCGCCGCCAATAGCACAACGGCAAACAGCGCAGATTTCAGCTGCGAACGGTCGAGATCGTTTATGGTCGATTCCATATCGAAGGCTGCTTCTTATCGAGCGAGACACAAGACCTCCGATTGCGGGCGAGAGCGCCTGTCGCTGCCGGTTGAAGGTGAAGTCATCGAAAGTGAGAACGCGGATCGGATAGCGGTTTGCGGCATCGCCTGGTTGGACCGGTTTAGCGTTCGCGCCAGTTTCGGTACTGTAGCGGTGCCGGCGCGGGCGGCGCGAACCTGCAGGGCAGTGAACACCAAAGCGCCCACGATCGCCGCGGTTGAAACCAGATTGAGAATAGATGCGAAATCAAGATGTGTCATTGCGCCTTCGCTCATTTACACGCTCGGATCATGCCGTTGGTCTAACAAGATACCGGATCACTGACCGCTCGCGAGAGCGCGCGTGGCTGAAAGGAAAAGGGTCTAACATCAAAAGCGGGAACACGGAGCGGCCAGCGGTTTGCGGCAGCGCCTGGTTAAGCCTCCGGTCGCCTTCATTCTGCGGTTCGCGAGCAGCAGCTTCCGCTTTGGCGGCGTAGGCGGCGGCATGACGTGCGTGCCCGGAGACGTGAGCGGTGGCTGCCGCATGGCCTGCGGCGCGGGCGGCGAAGCAAGCGGCGGGGTGCTCGACCTTACGGGCCGCAGCGTGCGCGGCCAATGCTGCGACGCGCGCCTCCGTCACCGTTAACTCGCCGCGCGCCCAAGCGCGCCCCGCCTCGATAGCTCTGCGAGGCCGGTCGTCCTGGGACCGCCTGACCTCGAAGTGCCCCAGCACATGGTCGGCACAATCGGAAGCGCGCA
>JBKJKL010000174.1:0-4748 GCA_046597485.1 Chthoniobacterales bacterium | reverse complement strand
GAACTCACAAAAAGGAACTGGAGCCTAGGGGATTCGAACCCCTGACCCCCGCAATGCCATTGCGGTGCTCTACCAACTGAGCTAAGACCCCGAAAGAGCGGTCAGTTTAGGTTTGCGCGCGCTAATTGCAAGCTAGCGGCCGACGAGTGAAATCCCGGAGCGCGCGGCCAGTTCGCAAAGGTCGCATTTCTCGAGCAGGAGGGTGCGGGTCGCCTCCACTGCGACGACGCGGACACGCGCCGCCGCCGCGGTTTCGATCGTGGCCAGACCGATGACCGGCACATCAAAACGCAAGTCCTGGTGAGGCTTCGAAACTTTGATCATGACCGCGCCGGACCGGGCCAGCGCGGCGCCGCGTTTGAGTGCATCGTTTGTCCCTTCGAAAGCTTCGACCGCGAGCACAGTGCCGTTCTTTACGATGACTGTCTGGCCGATATTGAGGCGACTAATCTCCTTCGCGATTCCAAAGCCGAAAGTCACATCGGCTTCTTCCCGGCGGCTAAGGGCGCGTCCTGCGATGAGGCCGGCCGGCGCGAGGCATTCGTCCATGAATGTGGTCGCTGGGAGGAGTTCTACCCCAGCTTTTTTTAGTTCCTCTGCAACCGCTCCGAAGAGTGACTCGGCGTTGCGCTGCTTGAGGCGGGCGAGCGCGAGGAGGGCGCGCATATCGGGCCGGAGATCGAAAAGATTTTTGGGCGCGATCTGCCCCGCCATGATGGCCCAATGCAGGCCAGCGTTTTTCAAAAAATGGAGGAGCCGGCCGAGCTGACCGACGCGCATCCACTCAATTTCATCTGCCGCGTCTTCGAGCCGGGAATCTGTCTCACCGGTAAAAGCCGCGACAACAATTCGCTTCACTCCGGAGCGGCGCGCAGACTCCGCCATCAACCGCGGATAAACGCCACTCCCCGCGATGATGCCGAGGGAATCCGGCGTTTCCACAGGAGTGACCGTCGGTCTTAGGGATGCCGACGGCGTTTGACGTGCAGCTGCGCGAGCGCTTTCTGCAGCGAAGCCTGGATCGCAGCCACCTCTTCGGTGCCGTGATCTTCCTTCATCGCCGCCTGCGCGCGAACAACGGCCGCTTCCGCGGCGCTTTCGTCAATGCTGGAAGCTTCCAGCGCAAGATCAGTCAGGACCGAGACGGAGGTCGCGGTCACTTCGACGAAACCTTCGCCGACCGCGAGGAAGGTGGCTTTCCCGCCCTTCTGCACGCGGAGTTCGCCCGGCTGCAAAGTCGTCAGGAGCGGGACGTGATTTGGATACACGCCCAACTCGCCCTCGGCCCCCGTGAGGGTGACCATCTCCACGTCCTCGGAATAGGCCGTGGCTTCGGGCGTAACAATTTCGAGTCGAAGCGTGTTCGCCATTATTTGCTCTCCTGGATCATGTCGATCCCGCCCTTCATGTAGAAGTTCGTTTCCGGCACATCGTCATGTTTGCCGTCGAGGATCTCCTTGAAGCCGCGAATTGTTTCCGGGATCGTAACATATTCGCCCTTCGTGCCGGTGAATACTTCCGCAACGGCGAATGGCTGGCTGAGGAAGCGCTGAATCTTGCGAGCACGCAGCACGGAGAGTTTGTCTTCAGGGCTGAGCTCGTCCATGCCGAGAATCGCGATGATATCCTGCAGATCGCGATATCGCTGGAGGACCTTTTGCACGCCGCGCGCAACTGCGTAGTGCTCTTCGCCGACGATCTCGGGGGCGAGTGACTTCGAGGTGGAAGCGAGCGGATCGACCGCGGGGTAGATGCCCAACTCAGCAATGGAACGCTCGAGCACGATCGTGGAATCAAGGTGGGCGAAAGTGTTCGCCGGAGCCGGATCGGTCAAATCGTCCGCCGGCACATAGACCGCCTGCACGGAAGTGATCGAGCCCTTCTTCGTAGAAGTGATGCGCTCCTGGAGATCGCCCATTTCGGCGGCGAGTGTCGGTTGATAACCGACCGCCGACGGAGTGCGCCCGAGCAGCGCGGATACTTCCGAGCCGGCTTGGGAGAAACGAAAAATATTGTCGATGAAGAGGAGCACGTCCTGATTCTTCTCGTCCCGGAAATATTCCGTCATCGCGAGCGCGGAAAGCGCGACGCGGAGACGCGCGCCCGGAGGCTCATTCATCTGGCCGTAAACGAGCGCGACCTTTGACTTGCTCAGGTCCTTCTGGTCGATGACACCCGCCTCGCTCATCTCGGTGTAAAGATCGTTCCCTTCACGGGTGCGCCCGCCCACTCCGGCGAAAACAGAGAAGCCGCCATGGCCCTTCGCGATGTTGTTGATCAGCTCAAGAATGACAACCGTCTTGCCGACGCCGGCGCCACCAAACGCGCCGACTTTGCCGCCCTTCGTGAAGGGGCAGATCAAATCGATGACCTTGATGCCGGTCTCGAGAATAGTGGCGCCGGTATCCTGATCGGTCAGATCAGGGGCCTTGCGGTGAATCGGATAGCGCTTCGTGAACGAGACCGGACCGCGGCCGTCGACCGGGTCGCCCGTCACGTTAAAAACGCGACCGAGCGTCCCCTCGCCCACCGGGACCGAGATTGGGCCGCCCATGTCGTTGACCGACATACCGCGCTTCAAGCCTTCGGTCGAAGACATCGCGATCGAGCGGACCCAGTTCTCCCCGAGATGCTGCTGCACTTCGAGGGTGAGTTTGGTCGGGGTGCCGTTGACCTCGTATTCCAGTTCAAGCGCGTTGTAGATGCGCGGCAGCTCCTTGCTGCTCGCGAACTCCACGTCCACGACGGGTCCGATGACTTGAACGATTTTGCCTTTATTCATAAATGGGTGCTAGGTGCCAACCGCCATTTGCGCGGTCGAGATTTCGAGGAGCTCGGTCGTGATGCTGGCCTGGCGCATCTTGTTGTACTCGAGCGTGAGATCCTTGATGAATTGCTTCGCGTTATCGGTCGCGTTCTTCATCGCCACCATTCGAGCGCTGTGCTCGGAGGCGCGCGCATCGAGGATCATCTGGAAGACCTGATACTGGAGGTAATACGGAAGCATAACGTCAAGCACGCCTTCCGCGGAGGGTTCGAAAAGGTAACCGCCCATCGGGTCGGTCGCGGTGCTGCTCGCCGCGCCCACCTCGGCCTGCGCGACTTCGAAGTCCGAGATCGGAAGCAAGGTGCGCACAGTCGGCTTCTGCGAAATCGTGTTCACGAAGTGCGTGTAGAGCACGGAAACGCGATCGACTTCGCCACTCAGGAATTTCTCGGTCGCGAACTGCGCGATCACCTTCGTCTCCGGGAAGGAAGGAGCGTCCTTTAACTCGAAATCGGCGAGGATCTCGCGCTTCGTCCGCACGAGGAACTGGCGTGCCTTGCGGCCAGCGACCACGAAGACGGTCTTGGCCGGATCGAAGTTGCCCGCTTCGCGAAAGAGGTTCGTGTTCAACGCGCCCGCGAGGCCCTTGTCGGTGCTAACCACGATGACCAGTTCCTTCTTCACCTCTCGCACCTGGAGGAGCGGATGAGCCTTCGGATCGGTGCGCTGCTGGAGCGAGACGAGGACGCGATTCATCAAGCCCGCATACGGCCGGCCCGCGAGGGCATGCTGCTGCGCCTTGCGCATCTTCGAGGCGGCCACCATCTGCATCGCCTTCGTGATCTGCGCGGTGTTCCGGATCGACTTGATCCGGCGCCGGATGTCTTGCGTATTGGCCATTTCGTTTAAGCTTTTTTCTTCGCGCTACCGTAACGCGCCGATCTCTCGCGCACGTGGAAACCGATCTCGCGCTTTTTGGCAGGCGGCGGTTCGATCAAGCTGCGAATCGCCTGAAATAACTGCGCGATTGCTTCGTTATGCGTGTCGGATTTCTTCTCAAGGTCGCTCAGCTTGCGCGCCAGGACGGCATTCGCCGAGACGAGTTCGCGCATCTGAACAAAAGCGCGCACGACCCGCACGCTGGCTTGGACGGCGACACCGCTGTTAAGAACAGTGGCGAGCATAATGGCGCCATGTTCCGTGAAAACCCAGGGCCGGTAACGGCGGCCTCCGTAACCTGAGGTCGCAATTTGCGACCTCAAGTTTGCAAACTCTTCGGCCGTAAGTTGGAAAGCAAAATCCGCCGGGAACCGTTTACGATTCCGGCGCAGTTGTTCGTTCAACCGCTTGGTCGGCACTCCGTAGATCTCCGCAAGGGCAGAATCGAGCATGACACGTTCACCGCGCACGAGATGAATCTCGTTCTTCAGATCGGGAAGAGCAGGTGAAGACATGTTCGCTTCGACGTCTAACAACGAGATCATTGCCAAGTCGCCTTGAATTCTTCGAGCGCCGCGGAGAGTTGACCTTCAAGATCCTTGTCGAGCGCCTTCTTGTTCAGGATGTCGTTCAGGATGCTCTCCTTCCGGGTGCGGAGGTAATCCTGCAGCTTCACCTGAAAGGCTTTGATCTTCTCCACCGGGACGGAGTCGAGATGGCCGTTCTGCATCGCCCAGAGAATCGCGACCTGTTCCTCGACCGGGATCGGGTTGTATTGGGTCTGCTTAAACAGCTCCACGATGCGCGCACCGCGATCGAGCCGCGCCTTAGTGCCGGCGTCGAGATCGGAGCCGAATTGCGCGAAAGCCGCGAGCTCGCGGAATTGCGCCAGCTCGCCCTTGAGTTTGCCGCCCACCTGCTTGGTTGCCTTGATTTGCGCGGCAGAGCCGACCCGCGATACCGAGAGGCCGACGGAAACCGCCGGGCGAATGCCCTGATTGAAAAGATCCGTCTCGAGGAAGATCTGGCCGTCGGTGATGGA
>JBKJKL010000436.1:0-3932 GCA_046597485.1 Chthoniobacterales bacterium | reverse complement strand
CACGCGGTGCGAGAGCGAAGCCGGCAGTTTCTCCTCGTGGAAACAGGGATACCAACCGTGGCCGATCATCATGCTATCGACGCGATCGGCGAAGGCGCGGAAGACCGCGAGCTCTTCGCGGTCGAGCTCGGCGCGAGTGCGGTCGATGCGCGGCAGCTCGTGGTGCGCATCGAGCTGCGCTGCGGAGTAACCGGGGAAATGTTTCCCGCAGCTCGCGATCCCCTCGCCCCGCAACCCGTCGTTAAACGCGCCCGCCATTCGGATGACTTCATCGACATCGCGCCCGTAGCAGCGACCGCGGAGCGAGTTGTCCGCCCCATCGTCGAAGGAGATATCGAGCACCGGGCAGAGATCGAGATTGAAACCGAAGAGCCGGAGCAGCCGCCCAGTGACCGACCCGTGTCGCCTAACGAGTGCTTCGTCGCCCTTGTCGCGCAGTTGTTGCGCGTTCGGCGGTTCGTTCCCGAGCAGACGCAGGCGCGAAACGCGGCCGCCTTCCTGGTCGATTGTGATGACCGGCTCGATCTCGCTCAGGTCGCGCAAGTCATCGATCAGCTTCCGCAGCTGCGGCGCGCTCTGGATGTTGCGGCCGAAAAGAATGAAGCCGCCCGGCTGCAGCTTCCGAAAGAGCGCGGCGCTTTCCGGGTCGAGCTCGGTCGAGGGGACGCCGGTGAGAATTAATTGCCCGAGATGGTCAGTCATGCGCCGCGAACTTAGAATCGTGCCAAGCCGATTCCACGGCTAAAATCACACGTGCACAAAATCGGCATCTACGGCGGGACCTTTGATCCAGTCCACCATGGGCATCTTATCCTCGCCCGCGAAGCGCTCGAGACGCTCGCGCTTGACGAGATTATTTTTGTCCCGGCCGCGGTTTCGCCCCACAAGCTCGCGCTCCCGCCCACCCCGGCTGCGCTCCGGGTGGAAATGCTGCGCGCCGCTATCGCCGGCGAAGAGCGTTTCTGCCTCGACGAGCTAGAGCTGCAGCGGCCACCGCCTTCCTACACGGTCGAGACGCTAGAGGAGTTTCACCGGCGCTCCCCGGAGGCAGAGCTTTTCTACCTGCTCGGCTCGGACAATTTGCCGAAGCTGGACACCTGGCATCGCGCCGCGGAATTGCGAAAACTCGCGCAGTTCGTCGTCCTCCATCGCGGGCCCGCGCCGGTGCATTGCGATCTGCCATTGGTCGCGCGAAACATCGAGATCTCCTCGACAGAGATCAGAAAGAGAGTTGCGGCAGGGCAAGCGATTCGTTATCTCGTTCCGCGAGGCGTCGAGGAGATCATCCTCCGCGCCTCACTTTACCGGGAGACCAAATCATAAGCTCAGAAGAACTAGCGAAACTCTGCGCGGAGCTCGCCTCCAACAAAAAGGCTGAAGACATCGTCGTGCTTGATTTGCGCGACATCTCCACCTTCACCGATTTCTTTGTTATCTGCTCAGCGGCGTCTGAGCCGCAGCTCAAAGCGATCGCAGGCGAGATCGAGGCGCAGTTGAAGCAGCAACACAAAACGCGCCCCACCGCAGTCGACGGGTTTCCCGCCAGCCAATGGATCGTGCTCGATTACATGCAGGTGATCGTACACATCTTCCACGCGGAGAAGCGCGACTTCTACAGCCTGGAAGATCTCTGGGGCGACGCTCCGCGGCTCGAGTGGCAACGCCACGTCGCTACGAGCTGACCTGGCCCGGCTGTTCGCAGCTCCTTTCCGCCACGCTGCGGCCGCCGCGTGAGGGCGATTGCGGTTTACGCTCGCTGCCAACTCTGACAGCATCGCGGACATCCCGCAGGCGCCTTCGCACGGCATCTCCGGGGGAATGGGAAGCTGCTCTTGTCGGATAATTTTGTAGCCGCGACCGTCGGCCAATGACTCCTTCGAGGGAAAAGCACCGTAGAGCATGAAAACGAGGGTAATCATGGCAGCAAGCTTGCTGGTTCTCTTCCTCGCGCCCCCACTGGGCGCAGTGCCGCCGCAATACGTTGTCCTCGACCTGGGCGTGCTGCCCGGCGGGGTCGAGAGCTCGGCCACTCACATCAACAACTTCGGCCAGGTGACGGGCTACTCCAATAATACGGTCGGCGGTCCCTCCCATGCGTTTTTGTATTCGGGCGGGGCGATGCAGGATCTGGGCACGCTCGGCGGGAGCAGCAGCTTCGGGCTGGGCATTAACGACGCCGGGCAAATCGGAGGCTGGTCTTTTATCGCGGATGGTGCCGCGCATGCCTTTCTCTATACGGGCGGCAACATGAACGACCTGGGCTTGTTGACCGTGTCGCCCTTCACCCGCGCGAGCCAGGGCTTCGCGATCAACAATTCCGGACAGGTCACCGGGTATTCCGACTACCACGCCTCCACTGGGGAAAACGGCAAGAATGCGTTCCTCTACTCGGGCGGGATGATGACCGACCTCGGCTCTCTCACCAGCCCGATGAACAGTAGCTTCTCCGGCGAGAGTTATGGCGCGGCCATTAACGACGCCGGACAGGTTACAGGCCGTTCCATCACAGCATTCGGAGTGGAACACGCCTTTCTTTCTTCCGGGGGAAGCATGAGCGACGTGGGCGCTTTCGGCGGGGCGCTGACCCAGACCTACACCAGCCACGGCACCGGCATTAACAACGCCGGGCAGGTCACCGGCTGGTCCGATACGGCCAACGGCGGAACCAATGGCAATCCCGGCGGTACCTATTTTAGACACGCATTTTTGTATTCCGGCGGAAGCCTGTCCGATCTGGGCACCCTGCCGGGTGAGACTTTCAGTCTGGGCAACGCAATCGACCAGGTCGGCCGGGTGGTCGGTTCATCCGGCAGCTTTGTGTCAACGGAGCGCGCGTTTTTATATTCGGGCGGCACCATGTATGCCCTGAATGATCTGGCTACCAATCTCGCCTCGACCGGCCTCTTCCTCACGAGAGCTAACGGCATCAACAACAACGGCTGGATTGTCGGTCTTGCGAGCATTAACGGGGTGCAACATGCCTTCCTGGCCATGACGCCGGTAGTAAGTGTGACTTCACGCAAAACCCACGGCGGAGCAGGAACTTTCGATCTCCCCTTGCCCCTCATCGGCCCAACCGCCGTGGAGAGCCGGACGAGCGGCGCGGGCGGCAACCACACCATCATCTTCAGCTTTCCTGATACTCTGAACAGCGTGGGCGGGGTGGCGATCACCAGAGGCAGCGGTTCGGTCGGATCAGGCGGCATAGGCAGCGATGCCCACGAGTATGTGGTCAATCTCACCGGAGTGGCGAACGCCCAGAACATCACCGTCATGCTCACAGATGTGACCGATTCCCAAGGACGCACCAGCACAGGCGTTTCAGCGACCATGGGTGTGCTCGTTGGCGATGCGAACGGCGACAGGATAGTGAATTCGGGGGACGCGCAGGTGACGAAAAACCGCTCGGGACAGAGCGTGAGCGCGACCAATTTCCGCACGGATTTCAATCTGGACGGCAGCATCAATAGCGCTGACGCGATCATCGTCCGCGCGCATTCCGGCAATTTTCTGCCGTGACGGGCGCCTGGCAGATGCTAGCCGCCGCCATTTCGCCAACGCGAGGTCGCGATATCGCCGATCGATTGAGGGACTTCCCACATCAGCACTGAATTGCCTCGGAGCGTCCAGGAAGCCGCGAAAACAACGCTGCGGAAGCAGGAACGTGAGCGGGCACCTAGCGTGATCCGGCGGCAGGGTTGCCAAATCACGAGGCCCTTCGAACGGCTGTCTTCCGCTACTTCTTTTCCGGCTTCGCGCTCGGTGAAGCCTTTGCCGCGGGCGACGCTTTCGCGTCAGCAGGCTTGGCTTCCACTGGAGAAGTCGTCGCAGTCGCTGGCTTGACCGACGCCGCTGAAGCCGCCGCACTGGCGGCCGGGCTGGCAGCTGCTTCGGCTGCCTTGATCTCCAAGAGCTCGACGTCAAAGAGGAGC
>JBKJKL010000369.1:0-9417 GCA_046597485.1 Chthoniobacterales bacterium | reverse complement strand
GTCGTGCTTGATGATGCTTCGAGCGACCACACCGCGCAGTTGGTCGCCGATCTCGCCGCGCGAGACGAGCGCGTGCGCTTAATCACCGGCAAGCCGCTGCCGCCCGGCTGGTGTGGCAAAAACTGGGCCTGCGCGCAACTCGGCCAAGCGGCTTCGCGTTCGCTGCTCCTCTTCGTCGATGCCGATGTGCGACTCGCGCCGGATGCGGCGGCCAGCATCGCGACGTGGATGCGGGAGCGGAATGTTCAACTGGCCAGCGGCGTTCCTTCTCAGGAACTCGGGACCTGGAGCGAAGGCTTGCTCGTTCCGCTCATCCACTTCTGCCTGCTCGGCTTTCTCCCGCTCGACCGCATGCGCCGCTCGCCCGCTCCAGCCTACGCGACGGGTATCGGGCAGTTAATGGTCGCGGAAGCCGACGCCTACCGCCGCGCGGGCGGACACGGTGCAATTCGAAATCGGATTCACGACGGGCTCGCGTTGCCGAAAGCGTTTCGGACCGCCGGCTTCCGCACCGATTTGTTCGATGCTACCGAAATCGCGACCTGCCGGATGTATCACAACGCCGGTGAAGTTTGGCGAGGCTTCATCAAAAACACGCACGAAGGCCTCGGCGCGCCGGCCTTGATCGGGCCAGCCACGATCGTGCTTTTCCTCGGGCAGGGCGCGCCGTGCCTTTTGCTGGCCGCACCCGGGGCAGCTAAGATTTTTGCGGCGCTCGCTTGCGCGCTTGTGCTCAGCACGCGGCTCACGCTCGCTACGCGTTTTCGCCAACCCGCAATGCTCGCACTCCTCCACCCCGTGAGCGTACTCGTTCTGCTCGCAATCCAATGGACCGGGCTGGTCCGCTGGCTCCTGCGCAGGCCATCGCGCTGCAAATCGCGGGAATATCCCGCCGCCTCAGCAGGCGATGGCGTGCCGGCGACAGACGCCGGAGAGCATCTCCCAGAGCGCGTCTAGCACGCGCGTGACCGAGGCGGAAACGCTCGGTGCGTTCTCTTCGCTCACCTGCTGGCTGAGCATCTCGCGCTCGGCCGCGGAGTGTTCGCGATCCGCTTCGATGTGCACCGTGAAATACTCGTAAGCCTTCGGATCCTCGAAGCCATAGTGCTTCTTCAAGCCGTCGATCTTCGATTCCGAAACGCTCGGGATCTGGCTCTCGTAAGCGTAGAGCGCAGCCAGGCCGTCCGTCGTGGAACCGTTCGCGCAGACGTCGCGGAAGGTGTTGATCAACCCGCAGGTCTCAGGCTCCTTGTGTGTCGACTGCACTTCGGCGCGCGAAGCGCCTAACGAGTCGGCGAACTGGAGCCAAAGCTCAGGATGATTCGGCTGGCCGGCTTCCTCGTCGTTCAGGTTGGCCAAGATCTGACGCCGCACCGGCTGGTCGTCGCAACCGGCATGGACGGCCGAGAGATAAGTCGGGAAGGCGGCGACGTGATGATAATACTGCGCCGCGTAATCCTTGAGCGCTGCCTTGCTCAACTCGCCGCGCGTCCAAGCGAGGTAGAACGGATGCGTGAGGAGATGTTGGGCGGCGATTTGCGCGTCGATGGAGTCGAGATGTTTGTTCATGGCTTCAGTTCCTTGCCGCAGACCTTTCCGCATTTCGCCGCAGCGGAAAAGAAAATCTTTCCGGGCGCGCCCTAGATCTCGTCCGTCGCGGCGAGGATGTGCTTGATCCCGCGGACCGGGATGACCACCCAGTCGGGGCGATTGTTTAGCTCGTAGCCGACTTCGTAGACGGCTTTGTCGAGCAGGTAGGCGGAGAGCATGACCTGGAGGTCGGTTTCTTCTTTCGGGACAAAGGCGGCGCCGGCGGCGGTCTCGAGGTAAGCGTGCAGGAACGAGCTGCTCATCTCGCGATACCAGCGGTCAGCCCAATCTTCGAGGAACGGGATGTCCTCAGGCCGCGTCGAGGATTGCCAGAGCGCGCTGTAGGCGGCGTACTGGAAGGAACGCATCATGCCGGCGACATCGCGGAGCGCGGAGCGTTTCAGTTTCCGCTCGCTCAGGGGCCGCGCGGGTTCGCCTTCGAAGTCGAGGATGATGAAATCCTTCCCGGTATAGAGCACCTGGCCGAGGTGATAGTCGCCGTGGATGCGGATCTTCGAAGCGCCGGCGATGTGCTCGAGGATGCGCTGCTGTGCGGCGAGGATCTGCTTCTCTGCGGCGTAAATCTCAGCTGCTTCTTCGCGTACGCCGGCAGGCAGGGCGGGGAGCTTTTTGCCTAACAGCTCCCAGTTCCGCCGGACCATGGCGCGCATGTTCTGGAAGACGGAGCGCTGCGCCATGGCGTTGAACGGCTCTGGAACGAAACGCTTGTCCTCGGCCTCGGAAGCGAGCGCAAGGTGGAGCTCGGCGGTGCGGCGGCCGAGTAACTGTGCGCGCTCGGGGTAAACGCCGCCGATCAGTTCATCGACCACGGCGCCGGTCGAGACGACGTCGCTTTGCAGGTCGGCTTTGCGCGCCAGGACGCGCTCGTAGAAGCGGCTGACGGAATCGAGCGTCATGGTCCAGGCGTCGCCTTCGCTCGCGATCGCGGCCTGCATCGCCCCGACTACGACCGGCTCGCCTTTGCCGCGGCGGTATTCGATCGAGCCGGCGAAGGCGGGCACGTTGGCAAACTCGGTCTTCTCCGAGAGGAAGCGCGTGACTTCCACGTCGGGGTTCACGCCGTCCTCCAGTTTGCGGTAGAGCTTCAGGAAGAATTTGTTGTCGAAGACCATCGACGAGTTGCTCTGCTCGACGCCGAGGACCTGTGAGGGCAAGGCTGCGCGATCTGCGCCAAGCGCGCTACCCGTGATCCCGACGAGATGGCCATCGCGGCCGGCCATCTGCTGCTCGTTTGCCATCAAGCGAAAAAGATCTTCACGAAAGCCGGCATCCCAGACCGCGTCGTGCAGAATGGCTTCCTCCGTTCCCTCGAAGCGCGCAATGACGGCGTGCGGCGTGGAGGCCAGGAGCGCGCGGGCCGCGGCTCCGCGGGCGATCTGCACGGGCAGGGTGTAAGTCTCCAACGCGGCGTCGCGATAACTCACCTCGACAAACCAGATGTGGCCCGCGTCAGCGCGATCGCAGATCGGCACTTCCCCGCCCACGCGCATGCCGCTCACGCTGCGTGCCTTCGAGCCAAACCAGCGGCGATTCCGCACGTAGTCGGGCAGGACTTCGCGCTCGATCACCTTCCGATGATCGCCGCGGAGCAGGGCCGCCAGTTGCGGCTCGACGCGTAGCCTCGGCAGGTCGCGCGTCTCGACCTGGATGGACGATGCGGGTTGCGGCCCAAGGACAAACCAGAAATGGGAATGCGGCCCGAGCGTGATCACGTAGGGCGTTTCCTTGATCGCCGGGAAGTAGTTCTGGCCGAAAACTTCCATGAGCGCGCAGCCGGCGAAGCGGGAAAGGTCCAGCTCCGCGACTTGCGAGAAACGCGAGAGATTCACCACCACCAAAATGGTCTCCCCTTCGAACTGGCGAAGGAAGGCGAGCACCTTCGAGTTGTCGGGATGGAGGAACGCGAGCGTGCCGCGGGAGAAGGCGCGGAAGTTCTTCCGCATCGCAATCACGCGCCGGGTCCACCAGAGGAGCGACGAGAGATTCTTCTGCTGATTCTCGACGTTGATTGCCTCGTAGTTGTACTCCGGGTCGATGATGATGGGGAGGAAGAGCTGCTGCGGATTCGCACGGGAAAAGCCGGCGTTGCGATCGGCGCTCCATTGCATGGGCGTCCGGCAGCCGTTGCGATCGCCGAGGTAAACGTTGTCGCCCATGCCGATCTCGTCGCCGTAATAGACGATCGGCGTGCCGGGCATGGAGAAGAGCAGGATGTTAAGGAGCTCGATCTTGCGGCGGCTATTCGCGAGCAACGGGGCGAGCCGGCGACGAATCCCGAGGTTGATCCGCGCGGTCGGATCGGTCGCGTAGACGCGCCACATGTAGTCGCGCTCCTCGTCGGTCACCATCTCGAGGGTGAGCTCGTCGTGGTTGCGGAGGAACATGGCCCATTGGCAGTTCTCCGGGATGGCCGGAGTTTGATCGAGGATGTCGATAATCGGGAAGCGATCCTCCATCTGCAGCGCCATGAACATCCGCGGCATGAGCGGGAAGTGGAAGTTCATGTGCGACTCGTCGCCTTCGCCGAAGTAGGTGACGGCATCTTCCGGCCACTGATTCGCCTCTGCCAGGAGCATGCGGCCCGGGAATTTCTCGTCGACGTGCGCGCGGAGCTTCTTCAGGTAGACGTGCGTTTCGGGGAGGTTTTCGCAGCTGGTGCCTTCGCGCTCGTAGAGGTAGGGCACCGCGTCGAGTCGCAGGCCATCCACGCCCATTTCGAGCCAGTAATCGCAAATATTCTCAACCAGTTCGTGCACTGCCGGGTTGTCGAAGTTCAGGTCGGGCTGGTGCGAATAAAAGCGGTGCCAGTAGTAGGACTTCGCGACCGGGTCCCAGGTCCAGTTCGAAGACTCGAAGTCCTTGAAGATGATCCGCGTGGCGCTGTATTTATCCGGCGAATCACTCCAGACGTAGATATCCCGCTCGGGTGAGCCCGGCGCGGCGCGGCGTGCTTTTTGGAACCAAGGGTTTTGGTCCGAGGAATGGTTGATGACCAACTCGGTAATGACACGCAGACCACGCTCGTGCGCCGCGGCCAAGAACGCCTGGAAGTCCTGCAGCGTGCCGTAGTTCGGATTAACGTCGTAGTAGTCGGCGATGTCGTAGCCGTCGTCCTTCAGCGGCGAGGGATAGAACGGCAACAACCAGAGCGCGGTGACGCCGAGTTCCTGCAAATAATCGAGCTTCTCGATCACGCCACGGAAGTCGCCGATTCCGTCGCCGTTGCTGTCGTGAAACGTCTTCACGTGCAGCTCGTAGATGATCGCGTCCTTATACCAAAGCGGATCGGCGGGGAGCGGCGCAACGGCGGGCATGGCCTAACAGTTGGCGCACATTGA
This sequence comes from Chthoniobacterales bacterium, assembly GCA_046597485.1. Classification (GTDB taxonomy): domain Bacteria; phylum Verrucomicrobiota; class Verrucomicrobiia; order Chthoniobacterales; family UBA10450; genus JACCTI01. Next base: position 4,468 of record JBKJKL010000369.1, on the reverse strand, counting down.
GAAGGCGCGCAATCCAGCGGGAGGGAAAACAAAAGAGCCAGCCCGTGAGGGCTGCCTCTCTGGGGGGAAAGCCGGAAAGTGTACTCGCTGACCCGCGACAGCTCGCCCTTTCAGACGATCAAGCGTGTCTTTAGCTAACATCGTACCAGCACGATGACCCGCACGGGCTCAGAACGACGCAGGTTTCTGGTAAGCCACTAACAACGAAAGGTTTATTCGAAGGAAAGAAGGGAGAAATTTCTTCTCCTCCACTGCGGTCGAAGCGCGCCAAATGAGAAACGTGTAAGGGAAGCCGACATAACGTCGGCGGAAGTCGCGCGCGACTGTCTAACGAACGCGCTCTTTGGTCACGCGGCTCCCGATGCAACGCCAACGCCGGTCGCGCAGCTTCCAAGTATCGCTGAAATCGCGTGAGACGGTAAACTTTTTCCCGCCCGGAGCCACGCCGCGCTCCGTCGAGACGCCGGTGATGACCGAGACGCCCTTGCCGATACTCTTTACCTGCATGCCTTGAGCCTTGGCCGATCGATATTCGTTTTTGTCGCGCCGGACGAGCGCGAGCACTCGCGAGCGCGAAGCCTCGCGGCCGTCGACTGTGGTGGCCACGAAACCCGGGCCGAGCAGTTCTTGCAGCGCTTCGAAGTCGTGATTTTTCACGGCGCCTTCCCAGCGGTTTTCGAGTGAGCGCAGGGTAGCGGCGACTACCCAGGTGCTTTCCGAGACGTCAAAGGTCGGCTGCGAAGCGCGCCGGGCGCGTTTTGTCCGAGCGGCCGGGCGCCGCGTCGCGGGATCGCGCTCCTCGACTGCGCGCACCGGCTTTTCGCGCAGGATATCGCGGCGGGGTGAGGAAAGACGGCGCTCTGTGGCGGGAGTAGATTTGCTCGCGGCGCGAACCTGGGCGGCGCCCGCCGCGGGTGTTGGCGTAACAATCGGTGTCGGCGGGGCGGTAGCTACCGGCGTCGCGGGCGGCTCGGGAAGTGGGGAACTCAACCGCGGTGGCGCAAGGTCCTGCGCGTGCGCATTGAACGCGAAAAAAGCGGCGAGTGCCGCCACAACAGGAACAGACAGATGCTTCATCTCGGGAGCGGCCAGCGCGGTGCGCGCATCGTAGTGCGGCAGTCAGCGGATTCAACACCTTTCGCGGCAACAATGCGACAGGTCCCGCCACAGCGGCACGGGGAAGGTCGCAAGCGCGCAAAAGCCGGTGGACGCGCGGGAGAGGCCGCACTACAAGAGTGCCTCCTCATGCGTTTCCATCCTCCACGGCTGCAGCTAATCCCCTGCCCCGGCTTCGTCGCTTGCACTGCCCGCGCGCGGCACTAGCGCACCACCGCGATGGATCCGACCGATAGCGAGCCGCTAGGTCCAGACACTAACGGCGCCCCCGCGCCGCGCATGCCCGCCGTCGCACCCGAGCTTGAACCCGGCGCGCCGACGGATCTCGAGTTGATGCAAGGCATCCAGGAGGAAAATCCGGAGGCGCTGTCGCAGCTTTACGACCGCTACAACGGGATCTTGAAAGCGCTCATCCTGCGCGTCATTCACAACGAAGCGGAAGCGGACGATCTCTTGCAGGAGATCTTCATGGAGATCTGGAACCAGGCAAAAAATTTCTCGGCGCAAAAAGGCAAGCCGCTCGGCTGGATGGTCACGCTGGCGCGGCGCCGCGCAATCGATGGCTTGCGGAAGAAACAAGCCTACGCCCGCGCCGGCGAACGTCTCCAGAGCGAGACCGAGCAGCAGCCGGACGCGTGGGTGCACAATGCGACGGAGGAAGAGATTACCTTCAGCGACACGCGCATATTGGTGCGCCGCGTCATCAACACCCTGCCGCCGGCCCAGCAGCAGGCGATCAATCTCGCATTTTTTCGCGGGATGAGTCAGCGCGAAATCGCCGCGCAAACGAATACACCCTTAGGCACGGTGAAGACGCGCCTCGAACTTGGGCTGAAAAAAATCTACGACGGGCTGAAAGAACTGCGCGATGAGCTTTGAGGAATTCCAGAACCGTGCCCGGCTCTACGTCATCGGCGCGCTGGAAAGCGGTGACGTGGAAGATTTTGAGATCGCCCGCCGCACCTACGGCCAGCAGGCCGAGGACTTTATCGCAGAGTGCTACAACCTGCACGAAGCCTTCGCGCTTAGCCTGCGCCCCGCCCGCTCGTCCGACGCGATTAAAACGCGGTTGATGGACATGGTCCGTTCCCGCCAGCAGAAGTAGTGCGCGCGCGTGTCCGGTGGAACGCTGCGCTCGCTGGTCCTTGCGGCGTCGTTTTTGATGATCTGTCCTTCGGTGCGGGCAGCGGACTCGTTAGGCGAAGATTACCTCGACGCCTACTTCCGCATGTTCCCGACCCGCGCGACGGAGGCGGGGCGGCATGACCTCGATACGACGCTGGAGGATTTCTCGGCGGAACGTCTGGCGCGCTGGATTGCCTTCAACGAGACGGCGCGGGAAAAACTGCAGCGCGCGCTGCGCGACGATAACCTCTCGTTAGACCAGCGGCTCGATGCCGAGGCCCTGCTTGCCCAGATCGCGCGCGAGCTGCACGCGCTGCAGGCCCTGCATCGCCTCGAGCGCGATCCGCTCTACTGGTCATCGACGATCGCAAACGCCGCTGTGTTCCTCCTCGTGCGCGACGATCTGCCGCTGCGAGAACGGCAGCGACGGGCGCGGGCCCGCGTGCGTTTACTGCCGCGCTTCGCCGAACAGGCTCGGGAAAACTTCCGCTCCGTCGCCCCAGCCGAAGTCTCGGCGGAACTTTGTCGGATCGCGGTCGGGCAACTGCGCGCTTCGGCCAAGTTTTTCCGCGAAGGATTCCCCAAGGCGGCAGGAGGCGATAAAGAATCCCATGCCGCCGCCGCGGCACTTGAAGACTTTGCAGAAGACCTGGAGAAGTTGGCGGCGCGCGCCACCGGATCGCCGCGCTTGGGTACGCATTACGCGGAGACGTTTCGCCTCGGCACTGGCGTCGATACGCCGGTCGATGCAGTTCTTGCGCAAGCAGTCCGCGACTTAGCCGCGAAACGCGTGGAAGCCGCCGAATACGGCCGAAGCGTCTGGTCCGAGCTGATGCCGAACGAGCCCGCGCCGGAGGATGCGACCGCGTTGCTGCGGCGCCTTTTCGAGCGCGTGGCCGCGGAGCACGACGACAGCGTCGAAAGCTACGAAACGCGCTGGCAGGAGAGCGTGCGCGAGCTCGAGGAGTTCGTGCGCGAGAAGCAAATCATCACCCTACCCGATCCGCTTACGTTGGTGATCGACCGCTCGCCCAGCTTCTTCGTTGGACAATCCGTCGGCGGCGTCTATGCCTCCGGTCCATACGCACCCGAGGCGAAGACGATTCTGTTCCTACCGATGCCGTCCGCGAGCGCGACCGACGAAGAACGCGCGGGATTCTTTCGCGCTTTCAACCGTGCCTTTAATCGCATGATCGTCCCGCACGAGCTCATCCCGGGACACTACGTGCAGCTCAAATTCGCCGCCCGACATCCGCACAAAGTACGCGCCGTTTTTCCTGATCCGATCTACCTGGAAGGCTGGGGCACTTTCTGCGAGCGGTTGCTGCTCGACGAGGGCTGGGGCGGACCGCTGCCGCGTCTCGCACACCTGAAGAAGCAGCTCGAGAATATCGCACGGACGATCGTCGACATCCGGGTGCACACGCAGGAGATGCCGCGCGAAGAAGTCATCCGCTTCGCAAAAGAGGAGGCGCTGCAAGACGATCAATTTGCGGCCAATCTCTGGACGCGGGCGATCACGAGCTCGCCGCAGATCACTACCTATTACCTGGGCTACGCGAAGGTGCGCGAAGTTTTCGCCGCGGCGCAGGAGAAGGACGGGGCGAAGTTCGAGCTGAAGCGTTTCATGGACGGGATGATGCGCCTCGGCCCGGTCGGGCTCGAGCATTACCTGGCCGCCGCGAAACGCGGAGAACTCTAGAGACGGCCAGCGCATTCGCGCTGAAAAGGAAAACGCGGGGCAGCGTTTCCACTGCCCCGCGCTCTTGATTTTGCCTAACGAGTGCTGCGCTTACGGCAGACTGTTGCCGGAGTTGCTCCGGACTACGGTCGCGTCCGCGCTGTTGATCGACCCGTCGGTCGTCACGTCAGCGCGGAAGTTCGTGGAATCCAGCGCCTGACCGCTGCGGGAGCGGGTCTGCGTCAGGTCAGCGGAGTTAACCGCTCCGTCGCCGTTCACGTCTGCGAGAAGCAAGCTCATCGGGATGACGATGCTGCCCGTGCCGCTGCCGGTGGAGACACCGTCGAGGGAGACGTAGACAGTTTGCGCGTTGCTCACGTTCGTTAGCGGAATGGTCACGGAAGATCCGCTGACGCTAACGGTGCCGCCGTTGCCGACCCCGCCGGAGCCGACCGTGGCGACGCCGGAGATCACCTGAGCCTGCGGTGAACCACCGACGCTGACGTTAGTTCCGAAAGTCACGACGATGGTGTGATCATTTGTGAC